>NZ_JASHHB010000004.1:0-173122 GCF_047460035.1 Streptococcus mitis
ATGGTAAAGAAGTTCTCAATGGTAAGGTAAATCCAGAAGCAAGCCAAGGTAAGGATGGAGACAGCTTCGTTAATACTGAAACAGGCGATGTCTTCGTTAAGAAGGACAATGCATGGGAACCAGCAGGTAACATCAAAGGTCCTAAAGGCGATAAAGGTGAGAACGGTAAAGATGGCTTCACTCCAACAGTAACTGTGACAGACAACCAAGATGGAAGTCATACAATTACTATTACTCAGCCAGAAGGTAAGCCAGCCCTTACAACAGTTGTTAAAAACGGAGTAGATGGCCAAACACCAAAAGTTAAAGCTGTCCGTGATGAAGATAAGAAACAAACCACTCTAACCTTCTACATTGACAAAGATGGTGATGGTAACTATACAGAAGGAACTGATACCCTTATTCAAACATCCATTGTGAAAGATGGACAAGATGGAGCGACAGGTAAGTCAGGTCGTGATGGTAAAGAAGTTCTCAATGGTAAGGTAAATCCAGAAGCAAGCCAAGGTAAGGATGGAGACAGCTTCGTTAATACTGAAACAGGCGATGTCTTCGTTAAGAAGGACAATGCATGGGAACCAGCAGGAAACATCAAAGGTCCTAAAGGCGAAGACGGAAAAACTCCAGAAGTAACAGTTACACCTGGTAAAGATGGGAACAGTTCTGATATTACATTCACTGTACCAGGAAAAGATCCAGTGACAGTAAATGTTAAAAATGGAGAAAATGGTCTAAATGGGAAAACTCCAAAAGTTGACTTATTACGTGTTGAAGGACAAAATGGAAATCCATCTCACACAATCGTAACATTCTACACAGATGAAAATGGAGACGGCAAATATACTCCAGGAACTGATGAACTTCTAGGGTCAGAAATGATCAAAGATGGAGCAAAAGGTGCTGACGGACGTGATGGTAAATCATTAATTACTGTAAAAGATGGTAATGAAACAAAAGTTTATCAAGAAGATCCAGCTAACCCAGGACAACCATTAAATCCTGAAAAACCACTTGCAGTCATTAGAGATGGAGCAGATGGTAAATCTCCAACAGTAACAGCTGTTCGTAAAGATGAAGCAAATCATAAAGGTGTAGAAATCACTGTTGATAATCATGATGGTACACAACCAACTACAGTCTTTGTTCAAGATGGAGCATCTGGTCGTGATGGTAAAGAAGTATTAAACGGAAAAGTAAATCCACAAGCTACAGACGGTAAAGATGGAGACACATTCGTAAATACAGAAACAGGTGATGTCTTCGTTAAGAAAGGTAACACTTGGGAACCAGCAGGCAACATCAAAGGACCTAAAGGTGATAAAGGTGAAGATGGTAAAACTCCAGAAATCACTACAAAACCAGGTGCAGATGGTAAGAGCACAGATGTAACAATTACTGTTCCAGGAAAAGATCCAGTAACTGTTAATGTTAAAGACGGTAAAGATGGAAAAGACGGAAAATCTTTAGTTGCTAAAAAAGAAGGTAACGAGACTAAGATTTATGTAGAAGATCCAGCAAATCCAGGACAACCATTAGATCCTACAAAACCACTTGCAACAGTTCTTGATGGACTAAAAGGTGAAAAAGGTGAAAACGGAGCAGATGGAAAATCACCAACTGTCACAGTAACAGATAACGGAGATGGAACACACTCTATTACAGTTCGAAATCCAGATGGCTCTGAATCAACAACTAAAGTAAAAGATGGAAAAGACGGTAAAACTGCAACTATCACAACTACTGATAATCAAGATGGAAGTCACACAATTACTGTAACAAATCCAGATGGAACATCTAAAGAAACAGTAATCAGAAACGGTAAAGATGGTAAGACTCCAAAAGTTGAAGTAACAGATAATAATAATGGTACACATACTATTAGAGTTACAGACGGAGACGGTAATGTTACGAATGCTACAATAAAAGATGGAAAAGACGGTAAAGCTGCTACAGCCGAAACGACAGAAAACCCAGATGGAAGTCACACAGTAACAATTACAAATCCAGACGGAACTAAGAAACAATTTGTTGTTAAAAATGGTCGTGATGGAGAAGACGGACGTACACCAACAGCTTCAGTTCGTGATAATCCAGATGGAAGTCATACAATCGTTATTACAAACCCAGAAGGTGTTACAACTGAAACAACAGTACGTGATGGAAAATCACCAAAAGTTACTATTACAGACGAACAAAATGGAACTCACAAAATCTCAGTTCTAAATGGTGACGGAACAACTACTGAAACAATCATTAAAGATGGTAAATCACCAGTAGCGACCGTTAGAGATAACAAAGATGGTACTTACACAATTCGTGTAGAAAACGGAAATGGAACTGTTTCTGAAACAACAGTACGTGATGGAAAATCACCAACTGCTAAAGTAGTAGATAATGGAGATGGAACTCACACAGTTACAATCGTTAACTCTGATGGTACTACCACAACTACAACAGTACGTGACGGAAAATCACCAAAACTTGAAATCATCGACAATAAAGATGGATCACACACTGTTAAAGTTACCGGAGCAGACGGTAAAGAAAAAACGACTACAATCTTTGATGGAAAATCACCAAAAGCTAAAGTAGTTGATAATGGAGATGGAACTCACACATTAACAATCGTTGATTCAGACGGAATGGAATATACTTCTATCATTAAAGATGGAAAAGACGGCAAAGATGGTAAATCACCAACTGTATCTGTTAAAAATAATAATGATGGAACTCACGTAGTTACAATTACTAATCCAGATGGTAGTGTAACAGAAATGGTAATTAAAGACGGCAAAGATGGTAAATCACCAAAAGTTACTGTTAAAAATAATGGAAATGGAACTCATACTATCACAATCGTTAATTCTGATGGTACGATTACAGAAACAGTTATTAAAGACGGCAAAGACGGCAAAGACGGCAAAGACGGCAAAGACGGCAAAGACGGCAAAGATGGCAAAGACGGAAAATGTGGATGTAATGATAAACCAATAACTCCACCAAATGACAAACCAGAAAAACCAACATTTGCAATGCCAACACCACCAGTTCATGAATTACCAGAATACACAGGTGGGGTAACACCGCTTGATCCTCCGGTTTATGACAAACCAGAATTCAAAGGTGGAGTACCAGGAATGCCTGAAGTACATGAATTACCAGAATACACAGGTGGGGTAACACCACTTGATCCTCCGATTTATGACAAACCAGAATTCAAAGGTGGAGTACCAGGAATGCCAGAAGTCAATGACAAACCAGGTTCAAACATTCCTGAAGTTCCAACACCAGTTGTACCAATTCCAGAAGTTCCGGTACAACCAACTCCAGTTGTTCCAACACCAGAAGTACCGGTTAAACCAGTACCAGCGGTTCCAGAACAACCAGTAGTACCAACACCGGCTCAACCAGCAACTCCAGTAAATGCTAACCCAGTAGTACCAACTACAGTTAAAGAAAACCATGGGGGCAAATTACCTGAAACTGGAAGCCAATCTGATTATATCTCTGTTCTTCTAGGTAGCGGTATTCTATTGAGCCTATATGTAGGTCGAAGAAAAGAAGATTAATCAGCAAAAAGCAGTCATTAATTTCTCGAAAGAAAATGATGAGTGATGGACAAATTGTATGAAAGAACTATTTTCCTGTGATGGGAAGACTGCTAAAAACCTTGAGTGGCAACGCTCAAGGTTTTTTTGCTCTTTGTTAACTGTGATGGGTTGAAGAAAAGCTAAAATCTAGAAAGGTCGAATTTCATCCTTTCTTTTTTGATGTTCAGAGCTATGAAAATACGTTTTTTGAAGTTATCAAAGTTCCTAAATCTAAAATCATTTCACTTGATGAGTTAGAATTTAAAAAATATGTAGATGAAGGTTACCCAGTGCATTTATATTCTCCAAGAATAATTAATTTAGATCATATTGAAAAGATAATTAGAGTAGAGGAATGTGATTTAATAGTTTTCTATGAGGATAATAAGTTAATTATACCAATGTATATCACGTAATGGGAAGACTTATTTACTGATTGATAAATGATGAATATGTCGCAATTTCATAAATATATATAATGGTGTGAATTTTTTGATACATTCTAGCTCATTTTTTGATTTTTGAGAATAAAATTCACACCATTACTTTTTAAGATTATGATAAGTGAACCACCAACAGCCATTGGATGTTAATTAGAAATGATTATGTTATCATTTCGGGGAAATGCTCCTGGAAGTTAGTTTTATTAGCTAAATCAAGATTATAATTATCCTTAATAAAACTCTAAGTTTTTTATTAAATGCCTAAAGTAATAATGATATATAGTAGATTGAAATAAGATATGAACAACTTTATTAGGAAAGTCAAATTAATTTCTAGAAATGTTTTAGTAGCTACAGCGTACTATTCCAAACTCAACCAACTATAGTAGTTGGAGTAATTATTTTCTGTTGACAGTAGTTCGCTAACTTCATGCCAAACTTCATTATTTAATTCTCAAAAAATTTTTAAAAAAGCGCTTGCAAAAATGAAAAAATGTGATACACTTAATTCATGGATTGTTACTGGTCATGCAGGCAAAACCTAAACAAATACGAGATAAGAAGCGATATTTAGCTTTCTATTTGGTATGTGTTTAGGTTTTTTTGTTACCTATTTTCCGGGAATAGGTAGTCAACTGATGACCAAAAAAATATAAGGAGGTCCAAGATGGCTAAATATACTGAGTTAGCACAAGATATTATTAATCACGTTGGTGGACGTGAAAATGTGAGTAGCGTTAAGCATTGTGTAACACGCTTACGCTTTACACTTAAAGATGAAAGTAAAGCTAATACAGATTATCTCATGGAGCGAGATGGTGTAGTAACAATTGTTAAAGCAGGAGGTCAGTATCAGGTAGTCATAGGTAACCATGTTCCGGATGTTTATGCAGAAGTATTAGCAGTAGGCGGATTACAAGGTAGTGGAGCAGTAGATGCTGATGAAAAAGATAGTGTTAAGAAGAATCCTTTAGATGCTTTTATTGATATTGTCTCAAGCATTTTCCAACCTTTCCTTGGTCCACTGGCAGCAGCCGGAATTATAAAAGGGATTGTAGCTATTTTAACTGCTTTCTTCGGATGGACTGCAGCAAATAATGGAGTTGCTCTAATTTTGACCGCAGCTGGTGACGGATTTTTTCAATTTCTGCCAATGATGATTGCTTTGAATGCAGCTCGTAAATTTAAAATGAATGAGTTTACCGCTTTAGCAATTGCTGCGTCTTTAGTTTATCCAAACTTAGAAGCAAGTGTTAAGGGGTTGACTGAAGCAGGAGTATCTAACTTTTTTGGAATTCCTTTAAGCATGCCCGCAGGAGGTTATTTATCAACAGTTATTCCAGCTATTCTAGCTGTATGGGTAGCTTCTAGAATTGAAAGATTTACCAAAAAGATTACACCAGATACAGTTAAGCTTTTTGTGGTGCCGTTTGTAACTTTGATTGTTTCAATTCCATTGACTTTCCTACTAGTTGGTCCTATCGCTAATGCAGCGTCTGATTTACTAGGGGCATTCCTAAGTTCAGTTTATAATTTTAATCCTATTATTTATGGAGTTCTTCTAGGTACTTTGTGGCAAGTGATGGTTATGTTTGGACTTCATTGGGGACTTGTACCGTTGGCAATACTTGAACTTACTCAAAAAGGGTCTGGTGTTATTCTAGCAGGTGCTTTGTTGCCATGTTTTACACAAACAGGTGTCCTTGCAGCAATTATTCTTAAAACGAAAGAAAGCAAGGTAAAAGCAATTTCTACTCCAGCTTTGATTTCTTCAATCTTTGGTGTTACAGAACCAGCTATTTATGGTGTGACACTTCCAATGCGTACGCCATTTATTATCAGTTGTGTCGTGTCTGGTATTGTTGGTGGATTCGTTGGTATGTTCAACGTAACTATGTATTCAGTAGGTGCTTTGGGAATTTTCCTTTACCCATCTCTTGTTAGTCCAGATGGTAATTTTGGAAGTTTATATGCAGCTTTAGTTGGCACAGCAATTGCTATTATCCTCTCATTTGCAATTCAAATGTTCTTACCAGTACCAACACTTTTTGAGAAAAAGGAAAATAAACAGGTTGGTAAAAATTTAGAAACTGATAAAGTTGGAGTGAAAGAACAGGTTATTACTAGCCCACTTGTTGGAAATATTATTCCACTTTCAGAGACTCCAGATGCAGTATTCTCTAGTGGAGCGATGGGACAAGGAGTGGCTATTGAACCAACTATTGGGGAAGTTGTTGCACCAGCAGATGGAACAATTCGTCTTCTCTTTCCTACAAACCATGCTGTTGGTCTTGCAACAGATGATGGTGCTGAATTACTGATTCATGTTGGTATGGATACAGTTGAGTTAGATGGATCTGGCTTTAAAGCTCATGTAGTTCAGGGGGCTAGAGTTAAAAAAGGTCAATTGTTGTTGAGTTTTGATATTGAATCAATCAAATCAGCAGGTTATTCAGTTACAACACCAATCATAGTTACAAATACCAATAAGTATCATAGTGTAAACACAATTGCAAGTGGTAAAGTCAACTTAGAAGAGAACTTGCTTGAAATTGGATAGTTTAATTGGAGGTATGGAAGATGATTCAACTTCCATACCTCATTTTTGTGCTATACTATAGGTACTAATAATTGGGTGAAATCATGAAAATTAAAAAAATATTTAATAACAATGTAGTCCTATCTGAAATGAAAGAGCAGGAAATCATTGTAATGGGAAGAGGTCTAGCATTTGGTAAGAAAGTTGATGACGAACTTGATGTAAATAAGATAGATAAACGTTATATTTTATCTCAAAATCACAGAGAAGTTTTTTTTGAAATTCCTGCAGAATTATTAGAAGTTGCAGATAAAGCCATATCTTTTGCTAAATGTACATTAGATAATGCTATTAAAGATACAGCTTTTTTATCGTTGGCAGATCATATGTATGGAGTTGAGCAAAGAATCCGTGACGGATTTTTTATGAAGAATTTTCTCATGTGGGATATTAAACGATTCTTTCCTAAAGAGTATGAGGCAGGTTTATATGCCAATGAGCTTTTGAGTTCCTATTTGGGTCAAAAATTACCCGATGATGAAGCGGGTTTTATGGCTTTAACCCTGGTTAATAGTGAGTTGAATCATCAGAATTCAAATGCTCGAGATTTAACACAGTTAATGGAAGAAATTATGACTATTGTGAAATATAGTTTGGAAATTCCTTTAGAACAAGATGATGTTTACGTTCAACGATTCATTACTCATTTAAAATTTTTTTGTGAGCGTGTATTAACAAATACGAAACAAGAAGAATTGGATGATTCTTTAATGTTTGAGCTAATGTGTCAGAAGTATCCTTTTGCATATGAAACAACTAAAAAGATTGCATTACACTTAGAAAAAACTAGACAGTATTCTATTTCTGATGATGAGCAGTTATATTTAACGATCCATCTATCTCGTATTCGAAAGAAATAAAAAGTCATGGAGATTTTTAAATTTCCATGACTTTTTGTTGTCGTAGATGATAATTGTTAAAACTAACGGATGTAATAAATTAAATTATCTAATTTTTATTGAATAGAATTATTATTCCAGTTGCTAAAATCATGATTAATAACTTCTTCTAGATAAAAAATATCGTCTGAATATGAGAATTTAAGAATGCAACAATTTGTCATATTAGTTTCTATTTTAACTTTTTCATATTTTTCCCAGACTCTAGCAAAATTTCGAATAGCTGCTCCATGGGACACAATAAGGATAGAGTTGCCCTTAGCTTCCTTCATAAGCGAACAAATAGTGTTATTTATTCGCTCTTGTAATTCTAATTGTGATTCTCCACCATAATAGACGAAAAAGTTTTCGTAAGGAATAGATGGATTAAGTTCTTCACTTTCTCCTTCAAAAACACCAAAATTCCATTCTTTTAGACCTTTAATTCGTTCATAAGGCATTTTTCCATCAGTTACAATTTCCAAAGTATCGCATGCTCGCTCAGATGTTGAACTAAAAGCAGTATCAAATGTAATCCCTTGCTCTCTGAAATATTGGCCAGCTATTTGAGCTTGGTAAATCCCAAAGTCTGTTAGCGGAGAATCACACCAACCTTGTATAAGATGACGTTTGTTGAAAAGAGTTTGTCCATGACGCATTAAATAGAGAGTTTTTTTCATGTTACTATCCTACAGTAGATTAAGTTTTTTAAAGGCATTATAAAGTCCATCTTGTCGAACATCATCTGTTATAATATCAGCCATAGCTAGTATTTCAGGACCGCCATTACCCATAGCAACACCAATATGGCAGGTTTCGAGCATCGGAATATCAACTTTAGCATCACCAAAAGCAATTGTATCAATATGATTTGCTCCTAAATGCTTAAGAATGATGTCAACAGCATGTGCTTTATTGATATTCTTTACTACTAAATCACCAAACAGAGCTGATTCTCCTCGACCTCCCCAAGTACCAGCTTTCAGTTGTGGGAAAGCTTTTTTAGAATCTAAGTGATCTTGGTATGAATGGAGAATAAAACTAATTTTATTAAGATCGTCTCGGTATAGTTCTCCACCATAAACTAATCCATGTAGCGCATCTTCTGGCTCCATGTTTAAAATTTGGTTTTCACTAGCTCCTTTACCTAAGGCATAGATGCGTAGTATCTGTCTTGCAGCATCACGAAAATTACGGCTCGCAAATAATCCGTTATTACTTTCAAGATAGAACTCTAATCCTCTTGATTCAAGCCAATCAACAACTTGTTTGGTGGTCTCATACGGAATTAGTTGATGCATGAGAACTTGATTTTTGTACTCAATGTAGGAACCATTTCCTCCAATGATACCATCGAAGCCAATATCTAAAATTTTATTTGGCATCTCAGCTTTACTTCGTCCAGTGCAAAGGAATACTAAGTGTCCATTTTTTCGGGATTGTTGGATAGCTATTTTAGCTGAATCGGGTATGTGGTTATCGTAGTCAACAATGGTCCCGTCAACATCAAGGAAGATAATTTTTTTCATACTTTTACTCCATTCTTTAGCTTGATTTTACAGTATGATAATAAATGTTTCTACTGATATTCTAGCCAATTGTAATACTTTTCTATGGTAAAACATCTATTTATCCATTTCTTCTCTATATTTTCGGGGAGTAGTTTTGTAAACTTTTTTGAATTGGCGATTAAAGTTTGATAAGTTTTTAAAACCTACCTCTGAGGAAATTTCTAGAACTGATAGAGTTGAGTGTTGAAGAAGTTCAGTAGCTTTACGTAAACGATAGTGGATAAGATAGTCCATACAACTAACTCCTAAATTTTTTTTAAAGAAATTCATAAAATGTGTTGGACTATAGCCACATAGTTCTGCTAGAAGATTGATTGATAAATCTTTCTGATAGTGTTCGCTTATATAATCGATAATTGTCCTAATTTTTTCTTCTCTACGATAACCATCTATTGATTGTTTACTTGAATAAACGTAATTATATTGAAAGAGAAGATGAAGAAGTTTTAGTAACTCACTTTTTAATTCTAGTTCAAAAAATGTCTTCCTATAGTATCCTATTTCCATAGAATTAATTAGTATTTGTCTAATTTCTGTATAACCAGGTTGATTAGGTTTAATCACATGTTTAAAGTCTAGTTGTCCATTATATAGGGGGTGTAAGTAATGAATTGCTGCAAAATCTTTTGTAGAATAACCAATTAAGTCTAATTGAAAGTTGATTGCATCCATATAGTGATAGGTATTCTCAATTGGATGTATAGAATGTAAAGCATTAGGACGTATTAAAATAATATCTCCTTTTTCACTGTTAAAATAGTCTGTATCTATATGGAATCTTGCTTGTCCTTCGTGTACGTATATGATTTCCATGTCTGTATGCCAGTGAAACAGGATATCTGGTAGGCCATCTTCCATAATAGTCCGTGTAATCGAATAGGGGATTAATTCATTTTTATAAGGGGTGTTTTTATGTAGTTGTCCAAGATTAATCATAATAGGCTTTCTTCATAGTATAGTATCGGTTTTTGTTATTATTGTGCAAGATTCGTAACTTTTTTTTAATTATAATATAAGTATAGAAAAAAATAAAGGAGAAATTAAATGAGTAAATTTCCGAAAGAATTTTTATGGGGTGGAGCTACAGCAGCTAACCAGTATGAAGGTGCTTATAATGTAGGTGGTAAAGGTTTATCGGTTCAAGATGTGACACCTAGGGGCGGAGTTCCAGTAAGTGATAATGATCTAAATCCATTCATTACAGAACTACCTACAGAAGATAATCTTAAATTGGAAGGAATTGATTTTTATCACCGTTATAAAGAAGATGTTGCTTTATTTGCAGAAATGGGATTTAAGGTATTTAGAACATCAATTGCATGGTCACGCATTTTTCCAAATGGTGACGAATTGGAACCAAATGAAGAAGGTTTACAGTTTTATGATAATCTTTTTGACGAACTAGCTAAATATGGAATAGAACCTTTAGTAACATTATCACATTATGAAACTCCACTTCACTTGGCTAGAAAATATAATGGATGGGTTAATCGTGATTTGATTGGTTTTTATGAGCGTTATGTAAGAACTGTTTTCAATCGTTATAAAAATAAAGTCAAATATTGGTTGACTTTTAACGAAATCAACTCCGTTTTACATGTTCCTTTTATAAGTGGCGGTATTGCAACTCCAGTCGAGAAATTATCTAAACAAGATCTTTATCAAGCGGTTCACCATGAGTTAGTTGCATCCGCTTTGGCAACGAAAGTTGGACATGAAATCAATCCAGAATTTAAAATTGGATGCATGGTTTTGGCTATGCCAACATATCCTATGACACCGAAGCCAGAAGATGTGCTGGCTGCGCGTGAATTTGAGAATCAGAATTATCTATTTTCAGATATTCATGCTCGCGGTAAATATCCTAAATATATTCAAAGATTCTTTAAAGAAAATGATATCAATATCAAATTTGAATCAGGGGATAAGGAGTTATTAGCTGAAAATACTGTGGATTTTATTTCTTTCTCTTATTATATGAGTTCGGTTCAAGCACATGATTCTGAAAATTATCAATCAGGCATTGGAAATTTATTGGGAGGAATTGCTAATCCTTATTTGGAAAGTTCAGAATGGGGTTGGCAAGTTGACCCTATTGGTTTACGTATAGTGTTGAATAATCTTTATGATCGTTATCAGTTGCCGTTGTTTATTGTTGAAAATGGTTTGGGTGCTAAAGACGTTCTAATTGAGGGTGCGGATGGACCTACTGTTGATGATGACTATAGAATCGATTATCTCAAAAAACATCTACAACAAGTAGGTGAAGCTATTGAGGATGGAGTAGAATTGTTAGGTTATACTACATGGGGATGTATTGATTTAGTATCAGCTTCAACGGCCCAGATGAGTAAGCGTTATGGATTTATTTACGTAGACAGAAATGATGATGGATCTGGAACATTAAATCGCTATAAGAAAAAATCATTTTATTGGTATAAAGAAGTGATTGAAAGTAATGGCGAAACGTTAGATAATTAGTTCATAAAAAAACAAGTTTAGATCCTCATCTGAACTTGTTTTTTTTTTTAAATTGAAGGATGATTTTGGAGGATATGAGATGACATTGATTATTCATGTATATTATAAGGGTGATGGAGATAGTGCAATAAAGTTTGCAAGAGAAATGCTTGATAGTGGCCTTGTTGAAGAAATTAGAAATCAAAAAGGTAACTTGAAATACGAATATTTTTTACCAATTGAAAAAGAGGGAACTATTCTCCTTATTGATCAGTGGATAAATCAAGAAGCTTTAGATAAACATCATCAATCAAAGATAATGCAGAAAATCTTAGATTTAAGAAAAAAATATCACTTGCAGATGCAAGTTGAACGTTATATAGAAGATGATTTTGGGATACCAGAAAGCGATAAGTCGTTTATAGACATGGGGGATTAGAATTATTGTGAGAGTTTTTGTAGTTTGAAAGTATTGCAAATCGTAAAGATATCATTACGAGAATACAAGAAGATATTGTTCTATTTCCATTTGAAATTACTTCTTTCCTTAATAATAAGGAAAAAGAATGCGTTTTCATCTTTTGGTTTGAGGTTTATAATAAGAGTATCAAAGTCAGGAGGAAAAAAGATGACTACTTTTAAAGATGGATTTTTATGGGGTGGAGCTGTTGCTGCTCATCAACTTGAAGGCGGATGGCAAGAAGGTGGCAAGGGAATTAGTGTTGCTGATGTTATGACTGCTGGTCGCCATGGAGTAGCTCGTGAAATTACTTCGGGAGTTTTAGAGGGTAAATATTATCCAAATCATGAGGCGATAGATTTTTATCATCGTTATAAAGAAGACATAGCACTTTTTGCTGAAATGGGATTCAAGTGCTTCCGTACCTCTATTGCATGGACACGTATTTTTCCAAAAGGTGATGAGTTAGAGCCGAATGAAGAAGGATTACAGTTTTATGATAATCTTTTTGATGAATGCTTAAAGAATGGTATTGAACCTGTCATCACTCTATCTCATTTTGAAATGCCTTATCACTTAGTGACCGAATATGGTGGTTGGAAAAATAGGAAATTGATTGATTTCTTTGCTCGTTTTGCAGAAGTCGTATTTAAACGTTACAAAGATAAGGTTAAATATTGGATGACTTTCAATGAAATCAATAATCAAGCGAATTATCAGGAAGATTTTGCACCATTTACTAACTCAGGTATTGTATATGAGGAAGGTGATAATAGAGAAGCAATTATGTATCAAGCAGCACATTACGAATTAGTTGCTTCTGCACGAGCTGTAAAAATTGGTCATGAGATTAATCCAGATTTTCAAATAGGTTGTATGATTGCGATGTGTCCAATTTATCCAGCGACTTGCAATCCTAAGGATATCTTAATGGCAATGAAAGCTATGCAGAAGCGTTATTATTTTGCTGATGTGCATGTTTTAGGTAAATATCCTGAACATATTTTTAAGTATTGGGAACGAAAAGGTATTTCAGTTGATTTTACAGAGCAGGATAAAGAAGATTTACTTGGTGGGACTGTAGATTACATTGGTTTCAGTTACTACATGTCCTTTGCTATCGACTCTCATCGTGAAAATAATCCTTATTTTGATTATCTTGAAACAGAGGATTTAGTAAAAAATAATTATGTTAAGGCTTCTGAATGGGAGTGGCAAATTGATCCAGAAGGTTTGCGTTATGCGTTAAATTGGTTTACAGACCACTATCACTTACCACTCTTTATTGTTGAAAATGGTTTTGGAGCTATAGATCAAGTTGCAGCAGATGGTATGGTACATGATGATTATAGAATTGAATATCTAGGTGCCCATATTCGTGAAATGAAAAAGGCTGTAGTTGAAGATGGTGTTGATTTAATGGGTTATACTCCATGGGGATGTATTGATTTGGTTTCAGCTGGTACCGGTGAAATGAGGAAACGTTATGGCTTTATCTATGTAGATAAAGATGATAATGGTCAGGGAAGTTATAACCGTTTCCCGAAAAAATCTTTTGGTTGGTATAAGGAAGTTATTTCATCTAATGGCGAATCAGTAGAATAGTGTAAACAAACTGAGATTATTCTCAGTTTGTTTAGTAAATTGGGGTGACATATGATTGGAAGTATTGCAGCAATTTTAACAACATTTGCATTTTTACCACAAGTTTTTCATGTAGTTAAGACAAAGGACACAGGATCTATTGCTCTAGGTATGTATGTTATGCAAGTTATTGGTATTGCATTGTGGCTTGCTCATGGTATTCGTATAGGAGACTTGCCTTTGATTTTAGCAAATAGTGTTTCATTTCTACTCTCAGGAATAATTTTATTTTATAAATTGAAGTATAAATAATTTTTTTCCATATCATTTAGGAAAATGAGGGAATTGTCATTGAAAACGCTTTATCTTATAATGAGATTAGATAACAAATAAGCCAACTTAGCACAGCTTTGATTGGATTTAAGAAAAGGAGAAAATATTATGGCAAAAGCTTTAATTATTTGTGCAGCAGGAATGTCTTCATCACTTATGGCAAAGAAAACCACAGAATTTCTAAAAGGAAAAGGGAAAGATATTGTGGTTGATGCTATTAGTGCTACTGAAGGAGGGAAAGCTATCGCAGTAGCGGATTTTGATTTATATCTTGTTAGTCCCCAAACAAAAATGTACTTTAAGCAATTTGAAGAGGCTGGTTCTAAAGCAGGAAAACCAGTTGTACAAATACCTCCTCAAGCATATATTCCTATTCCAATGGGTATTGAAAAAATGGCCAATTTGATTCTTGAGAATATTTAATAAACATATAAAATGCCATTAAATATTTAAGTTAAGCTAAATTGTTTTGAGTTTGATATAAACTGATTTAAGTGTATAATATGCTTTAATATATGAAAACCTACGTTTTAGGAGGGAATAAATGTGTTAAACATTAAAGAGAAAGATATCCTTCAATTTTTAATAAAAAATAAGGAACGTTTTGTTACAAGCAAAGAACTGGCAGAATATTTATCCTGTTCAGATAGAACTGTTCGTAATGCACTGAAACTAATTGAGAAGACCATGATAATTCAAGGCGTCCAGTTGATTTCAAAACAAGGTCAAGGGTATCAAATATTTTTTGGAAATCAAGGCGCTTACCAGGAGTTTAGACAAACTTATGAACTGGAAGAAGACTATACGAAAACTGCGGTTTCAAAAGGTGATGATCGTTTAGTATTTATCTTAAATAAATTATTATTTGAGCAAGTTCCAGTTCTTTTTGATGATTTAGCTGATGAACTTTACGTTAGTCGTTCAACATTATCTCATGATTTCAAAAAGATACGAGTGATGTTATCAGAGTATAATTTGTCTATTGAGAGTAGGGCGAATAAAGGAGTTTATGTCTCAGGCGAGGAACGTAATAAACGACGTTTTATCATAAATTATTTCCTAGAGAATCAATTTTTTAAAGCAATACATTGCTATGTGAAATTTAACTTTTTTGATCAAACTGTTCCATTAGAAGAATTTGCTAGAATTGTTTTGGATGAATGCCAAGAGGCCAACCTAAAACTATCTGATTTTGTACTACAGAACTTAGTAGTTCACATAGCATTGTCTATGATTCGTTTAAAATCCGGATTTGAAATAAAAAATATAGACTGTCAGATGACTGATGATGCAATAGAGAGAAAGGTTGCCCAAAGAATTCTTTCTAAAGTAAGTCAAGTAACAAATCAGGAATTTCCAGTTCAGGAAATAGACTACATTACTTTGCATTTGTTAGCTAAGAGTCAACAATGTCAAAAAAATCAGAAGAATATTTCTGAAGAAGTTTTAAAAAAATCTTTATTTAAAACATTTCAGGATTTAGGATTAGATGATATATATAACTTTTCTTCAGATTTCCAACTAATTGAAGGATTGATAACTCATCTAATGACACTACAAGTACGTTTAGAAAGTCGGATTACCTTAAATAACCCTTTGGTAGATGAAATTAAACAGAATTATAGTGATATATTCTTTATGACTAGAGAAATTCTTGCAAATATGGATATGTTCATAGAGTGGTCAATATCAGATGATGAAATAGCATATGTAAGTCTTCACTTTTTAGCTGCTATGGAACGTAGCAAAGAGAGTACTAAGTTTAATATTCTTGCTATTTGTGCAACGGGATTTGGTGCAGCCCAAATGTTAAGAAATCGCTTGGAAACGGAGTTTGGGAACCGAGTAGAAGTTGTTGATGTAATAGGCTATTATGAATTGAATCAAGAAAAACTTAGAGGAATAGATTTTATAGTATCAGCTGTTGATTTATCGAATCTATATTTTCAAATTCCAGTTTTTAAAGTTAGTGTATTTTTTAAGAGTGATGAGATAGAAATGATTCGAAAAGCTATGGATCAGATGCAAGTTTCTAGTTATGTACAATCATCAAAGATTAGCAAATTTGAAAACAACAGCTTCAGACAGTATTTCAGTAAAGAAAATTTTTTAATAAGTACTGAATCAGACAAGGTAAATTTACTTGAAAAGATGATTGAGGGTTTATCTGTTGGCGAATCAAATGAGTTTGAACAATCTTTACTTTATGGAATTAAACAGCGCGAAGAATTAAGTTCAGTTGTTTTTTCTGAAAAAATTGCAGTTCCGCATCCTATTCAACCCTTTGGTACAGAGGGAAAGGTTTCGGTTGCAATTTGTAAAGATTCGTTACTCTGGGATAATCAAAGTTCACATGTCCAGCTAGTATTTCTTCTATCTCCATCAATATATGGGAACGAAGGTTTGGCAACTGTGACTAAAAAGATAGTCTCTCTGACAGAGAATGATGAATTGCAAAATCAGCTAATATCTTGCAATAACTTTGAAGATTTTATTAACATATTTGAGAAGATAAAATAGGAGGTTCATATGAATCAAGAGGAACTGCAGGTTGCAGCATTTGAAATTATCCTGCATTCGGGAAATGCAAGGTCAGAAATACATGAAGCATTTGCAAAAATGAGAGAAGGTAGTTTTGATGATGCAGAAAGTAAATTAAATCAATCAAATGAGATAATTCTTGAAGCGCATCATGCACAAACCAAACTCTTGCAAGAATACGCAAGTGGAGTGGAAATTAAAATTGAAATTATCATGGTACATGCTCAAGATCATTTAATGACCACTATGACATTATTAGAAGTAGCAAAGGAAATGTTAGCTCTTTATAAGAAAGTTAACTAAATATAAGGAGGGAATGATATGGATAGAAAAGAACGACAAAAAATTGAACAACAACGTCGAGAGATGGCTCTAACTAATACTTTTTTTAATCGATATCTTCTTCTACGTTATTCAATAGCACTCTTCTTTTTTGGGAATATTTATTGGCTTTTGAATCAGTTTATTAGTCCCTCGCCTATTATTATTTTCCCCATTATGCTCATAGTATTTTCTATTTTAGCAACTGTTGAACAATTTAAACTTTATGGAAATAGGAAAGAAAAGTTGGGAGTAACACTAATGTTTGTTAGAATACAAATGCTTATTTCAATAGGATTACTTGTTTTAACTTGGACAAGTTGGTTTACGAATCTTTTTCCGATTTTTGAAAATAACCAAGTAGCACGTTTATTTGTTTTTGTAGTTCTTCTATTAGGTTTAGTTCTGAGTTTGTTAGACATTAGAAGAATTAAAAAAATTTATAAACGAACAGATAAGGCTTATCAACAATTTGTCCAATTGGAAAAGAACTCACTTAGTTTATAATCCTGATCTAGTATCATTTGTATTTGAAACTAGTCTTTAAAAAGTAAAAATTATTATGTTTTATTAAGGAGGTCTATTTATGGATCAACAAAACGGGTTGTTTGGTTTCCTTGAAAACCATGTTATGGGACCAATGGGCAAACTTGCTCAGTTTAAAGTAGTGCGTGCTATCACGGCTGCAGGTATGGCTGCTGTACCATTTACTATTGTAGGATCAATGTTTTTGGTATTTAGTATTTTGCCACAAGCTTTCTCATTTTGGCCAATTGTGGCAGATATTTTCTCTGCTTCATTTGATAAATTCACATCACTTTACATGGTTGCAAACTATGCGACTATGGGTTCTCTATCTCTTTATTTCGTTCTATCACTTGCATATGAATTGACAAAAATTTATGCAGAGGAAGAAGAACTCAATATGAATCCTCTTAATGGTGCCTTGCTTGCCTTGATGGCTTTTGTCATGACAGTACCGCAAATCATTTTTGATGGTGGAATGATGAAGGCTGTGACAAGTCTAAAAGAAGGCGCAGTAATTGCAGATGGATGGGCAATGGGAAATGGAGTCGCACGTTTTGGGACAACGGGGATTTTTACCGCAATCATTATGGCAATTGTGACTGTTCTTATTTATCGTATGTGTGTTAAAAATAATTGGGTTATTAAAATGCCTGAAGCTGTTCCAGAAGGAGTTTCTCGTGGATTTACCGCTTTGATTCCAGGATTTGTTGTTGCATTCGTTGTTATCTTTATCAACGGTCTTCTTGTAGCAATGGGAACAGATATTTTTAAAGTCATTGCAATTCCATTTGGTTTTGTATCCAATCTGACTAATTCATGGATTGGTTTAATGATTATTTATCTGTTGACTCAACTACTTTGGATTGTAGGTATCCACGGTGCTAACATTGTTTTTGCATTTGTTAATCCGATTGCTCTTGCTAACATGGCTGAAAATGCTGCTGGTGGGCACTTTGCTGTTGCAGGTGAATTCTCTAATATGTTTGTAATTGCAGGTAGTTCTGGTGCAACTTTAGGCCTATGTTTATATATTGCTTTTGCCGCTAAATCTGAACAGCTTAAAGCAATAGGACGAGCATCTGTAGTTCCAGCTTTATTCAATATTAATGAACCATTAATTTTTGGATTACCTATTATTTATAATCCAGCTTTGGCTATACCATTTATTTTAGCACCAATGGTTACTGCTACTATTTATTACGTAGTGAATTCTCTAAACTTTATTAAGCCGGTTATTGCACAGGTTCCATGGCCAACTCCAGTAGGAATTGGAGCTTTCTTAGGGACAGCAGATCTTCGAGCTGTATTAGTTTCTCTAGTATGTGCATTTGCAGCATTCTTAGTTTATCTTCCATTCATCCGTGTGTATGATAAGAAGTTGGTGAAAGAGGAGCAAAGTATTTAATAAGTAAAAAAGCATATTCGATGATAAAATCCATATAGTTTAAATAATGAATGTTAACATTAGCAGCGAAGATATCTTTTTTAGATGCTCTTCTCTGCTTTTTTTATTCTTTTTACTGTGCAGGGGATGAAGCAAAATAGAAAGTAGTTCGAATAGTTGACTAACAGGGAACTGCTGTTATTTTAACAAAACAATACAGTAAAGTATGTTATCGTAGAATACGATACATTAGTAAAAAAAGGAAAAAGAACGCGTTTTCATCTTTGAGTTTGAAATTTATAAAATAGGCTAAATGTGCTGAAATTTAGATATTACAGACAAAATAAAATATTTAAAAGCTACAGAGAAACATGGTATAATGTAATTAAAGGAGGTAGCATATGTCCTTAGATATAGATAAAGAAAAGATGACAATCATGGGAGTAGCTTTTGAAAACCGCTCCGTTTTTAAGAGTGTTTGGTATGCTTTAAGTACAAATATGATTGAAGGATGGCGACCTACGGTTATTGATGTTGAAACACCGCGAGATGAAGCTCTTGCTCTGGGGATAGCTTAATGAAGCGTAAATGTTATGATTCTTATGACTATATTGATCAGAATAATTTATATACCTATCCCAGTTTATAGTGACAGAACTAAATTTCTATACAAAAAGTTCAACCCAAAATTTACATTAAAAATTAGATAGAAAAATCCATTGTATTGGGATTCATAGAAGACCGATACAATGGATTTTCAATTTCTATTTTTTGGAACTTAGTCAGTGGAATAGTGTATTGTGGTATAATTATGATGAAATGATTTTATTTTTTTAATGGAGTATGATTATGAATAGATTATCCCAAAATATTAAAAGTTTAAGAAAACTTATGGGGGAAACTCAAGAGGATTTAGCGTACTCCATAGGTTTAGATAGTAAAAGTGCAGTTGCGAATTGGGAAAGTGGAAATAATAGACCATCGCCAGAAAGTTTAAAGAGAATAGCAGCACACTATAGAGTTACTGTTGATCAATTATTAGAAGATGATTTAAGTACAGAGTTTTCATTATTAAATTATTTGAATAATGCTGTAGATGATAGAAGTTCCGATTTAGCTCATTCATTCATATGTCTATTCCCGATTGTGACAATTAAAGAAGATGATGATTTATACCCCAAATTGATTGAGGTTAAAGATGTTCATCGACTTTTTTTAGAATGTATAGAAAATGAAGATAAGGATAGTTATATTTATTTTGAGCAGGCTTTATTGGCTTATGATGAGTTAGTCAAGCAATCAGATTGCATATCTGCGATAGCAAATAGATTAAGCATATTTCTGTTCTCGATAATAATGACAAAGGTTTATATCGATTTTGAGGGAATATTTGACCTTTTTGAAATTAAAAATAAGACAAAAAGAAAGAAATAAAACGTTTTATTTCGGAAGATTTATTGGGTAAAAATATATCTTTCTCTGATAATATGATAACTATCGATTGGGAAGACTATCATAAAGATATTATGGAAGAGATTAAAGTGTTAAAAGGAGATAAACGATTATTTCAATTAGGAGATTATTATCATTGTTTGATTTATCTTTTTGATATTGTTGACAATGAACTAAGTACTGGGATCAATCAGCAAATTGGTCTGGCATTGCTATCAGATTTATCATTGATGAAAAATAAATTTGTTAAAAGAATAGAAAATTATTTTATAAAAGTTGGAAAAGTTCAGTAATGCTGAACGACAAATACGTTGAGAAGGTATATAATTTTTAAAAAGTTAGAAAAGAGGTTTTTCAATGTATTTTTTAATCATGGTCATTATTTTTCTGTGTTTATTATTGCTTATTCTCTCAATAAAAAAAGTAAGAATTAATAATATATTTACTCAATACATTATTGAAAATGGCGGAAATGAGATTGATATTATAAAGAATAAAGATAAAACTTTTTATGAATCTATAAAACTACTTAACAAAAAATATAAAATTGGAATGATTAATTCTTATATTGTTGTTAGTGCATTAAAGGTACGATAATAGAGAGATTAAAATGAGGGAAGAGTAATGCAATTAGGTTTAACAAAATTAAAAGATTTTGCTAATAGTACATTAAACCATACTATTAAAATATCAAAATCAATAGGTGATAAGTTTTTGGAATCAGAGGAGAAGTGTCTTAAGTTGGTAAACGAGAATCCGAAAGTTGTTGTATTTTTAGGAGCAGTAGCAACAGTAGTTGTTGCTGGTCTTGCCAATTATGAAAAAGACAATAATTTGGATGATTTTGAAAAAAATCTGTCAACAGCTAATTCATCTTTTTCTGAAATACTTGAAAATAAAACTATGAGTCATCGTTATCCTGATGAGAGAAAATCTCCTCGTGTTCATAGTTACCGTTTAGGTAATAAAGTTTATGCAAGAGGTGGAACTGAACAAGAAAAGGAAGCATTTCTTCTAGATAATAAGTCATTGTTTGAATTATGATTTCTAGGCTCAAAACTATTTCTAGATTACTATAAGGGGGGACTATGGCCAAATTATACGATGATACTGACGTTTACATAAAAATTGAAATATATTGGGAAAGTAATGATAGATGTCACAAATATTATTATTGTTATGAAAATACAAAAGCTATGGAACAAAATACTGTTGATGAAGATGAAATAGATATTAATTTATTTGATGATGGTAAGGAAGGATATTGGGATTTGAAATGGTTAGGTTTTGAAGATGTGTAAGATATATTTATAAGTCAAGTTTTTAAGTTCTTATTTTATTGTTGACAATTAAGCATAATTGATTACAAAAGAACATTGAAAAATAAGATAAAAATTTCCTAAAAGTAGTATACTTATTTTTATTTTTTTAAAATCTTAATAACTTAAGATTCAATAAAGTACTATTCTAAAGCCATTTTATAAGTATATAAAAACTAGCTTTCACAAACCATGCTTGAAAAAGCTCGTAAAGCTAGCCAATTCTCAAAACGTTCATAAATACGATTATATCAACGTTTAAAGACGATCAATAGATATTTCTTGGATGTCTTTTTTGTTTTGTTTAAAAATTTTAAAACAATGGGGAACAGTATGATATCATTACTTTTCAAAGTTTTCATTATGTAGTCCTCAATCTCTAAATCTGAGATATTAATACTTTTAATAAAGTTTGTGTTTTTTGGCGCACCAAAAATGGTGCGTTTATTTTTTTGTGCTATAATAGAAATAAATAAAAGGAGGGCTCTTATGATTGGAGAAAATATAAAAACATTACGTAAAACACATGATCTCACCCAACCTGAATTCGCAAAGATTATTGGTATCTCTCGGAATAGCCTCAGCCGTTATGAGAATGGAACAAGTTCAGTTTCGACAGAATTAGTTGATCGTATCTGCAAAAAATTTAATGTTTCCTATCTCGATATCGTAGGGGAGGAAAAAATGCTCACACCAGTAGAAGATTATCAATTAACATTAAAAATAGAATTGATAAAGGAACGAGGAGCGAATATCTTAGCGCAACTTTATCGTTTTCAAGATGAACAAGGAATTGAATTTGATGATAGTTCTAATCCTTGGGTTCTAATGAGCGATGATCTTTCTGATTTGATTAACACGAAGATTTATCTTGTTGCTACTTTTGAGGAAGTAGAGCGATATAATGGCTATTTAGATGGCATTGAACGTGTGTTAGAACAAGCTAATCATCTGGTGGTTGCTTAATGGAATTAGATAAATTTAGCCAGGATGACTTTATTAAAGTCTCTAATCGACTCGTTCGTTCTTTAACTCGTGGAAAAACAACTTCATCTCAGCCCAAGGCTATTTTGCTTGGTGGACAGAGTGGTGCTGGTAAGACAACGATTCATCGAATTAAACAAAGGGAATTTCAAGGAAATATCATTATAATTGATGGAGATAGTTATCGCTCTTTTCATCCGAACTACCTTGGTCTACAGGAAAAGTATGGTAAAGATAGTGTGGATTATACCAAAGTATTCGCGGGACAAATGGTTGAATATCTTGTAGATGAGTTGAGTAAGCAAGGTTATCATTTATTAATCGAGGGTACATTGAGAACAACCGAAGTTCCTCGGAAAACAGCACAATTATTGACAACTAGAGGCTATCAAGTCTCACTTGCACTAATTGCGACTAAGCCAGAATTGTCCTATCTCAGTACTTTGATACGTTATGAGGAGCTCTACGCCATAGATCCTAGCCAAGCGAGAGCGACTCCTAAAGCACACCATGATGGAATTGTAGAACATTTGGTTGATAACTTACGGGAGTTAGAACAGAATAAACTTTTTAGACAAGTTCAAATTTATCAAAGAGATCAATCGTGTGTTTATGATTCGCAAGTAGACGAAAGCTCAGCAGCAGAAGTTTTACAAGAATGCCTATTTGGGAAATGGAACACGGTGGAAGAAGAGATGTTGAAGATAGGCCAGGAAAGGTTGAGGGAGTTAGGTGATAATTGATAAGTGACAAAGGGGTAATTTATGAGTACACTAAAAAAAGTAATTTATTTCGATGAATCTACAGCAATAGATTTTTTACAAATTGAATCCAAGGGAAAATTAACAAAAACAACTGAACTCATGACCACATTGGAAGGTGAAACAGGTGTGTCCATTGATGCTGAGGGATCAATTGGTAAAAATAGTGCTTTAAAAACAATTTTTGAAAAAATGACAGGGTTAAGTGGTTCATTTACTCTTTCTACTACTAGTTCAGGAGGTATTCAAGGAAATAAAATAGCAAAGACAATACTTGAAAATTCTTTATTGTATGATTTTCTGGATACTGTAGAGTTACGTAAGAAGAATTATCTTGTTGATATTACAGAAAATTATACTTTAGAAATAAGTGAGAATTCGATGTCTTATTTTGCTATGATTGCGCCAATTTCAGAAATGATGGAAGGTTCCCAGAGTATAGAAGGAATGGAAAATGTATCGATGTCATTTTCTAAACTTAATTCAGGAATTAGAGAGATTAAGGGATATTTTGAACTTATAGGGTATAATAAAAACCATGAAATTAAGAGGATTTTCCGTTTTAATATCAATTCTTTTAAAAACAATTATCGAATTCACGATTTAACAAAAATGACTCTTAAACTTTATTCAATAAAAGTTGGCGAAACAACTATTAGTGACTTGAATTTTGAGACACAGTTTAATTTACAACAGAAAAATCTATCTTTTACCGGAATTTCAGAAAATTCTATGACTTGCTCAGAACAGAAATATCCAGTTTATGATGTAATACTTGCAGGAGTGAACTAAATGGATAGTATTTTACTTTTTAAAGGTTCTAAGAGAGATTTTAATACATTATTAAATGAGAGGGCCGTTGAAGACTTTACTCCGTTTATGGAGCTTATTAGACAATATAATATCACTGTAAGAGCTAATGATATATACGCCTCACAATATGCTCCAGATGGATTTGGCGAACAACAAATTGAGAATGTTGTTATTTTTGCTGATGATTATGCTTCTGTAACGGATCACGTTATATCAAATTTTAACAATATTGTACTTTTAGGACATGACATTAAAAATCTTTATATACAAAATCCTCCCAAGAGAGTTGAGAATTCCTTAAGAGTTCAGTTCGATGATATTATAGAAGAACACTATTCAAACTATCATGTGATAGATAATGAGGAAATTATTGATTTCTATAATCATATGATTTCTTCTAATGTTGTAGGACAAGAGCAAGCTAAAAAAGATATTTCAATTGGTCTATTAAAGAAAAGTACTCTAACAAATAAGTCTCCTCTTGTCATGTTATTTTACGGTAATTCAGGTATTGGTAAAACTGAGTTGGCTAAAACTATGAGCGAATATTTTAATGGAAAATTGACTCGAATACAGTTTTCGATGATGCAAACAGAAGAAGCGTACAAATATATATTTGGAGATACTCATGGTAAAAGTTCATTAGCTAAAGATTTATTGTCCAGAGAAACCAATATTGTTTTAATTGATGAATTTGATAAAGTAAATGCTGCTTTATACAATGTTTTTTATCAAATGTTTGATGAGGGAGAGTTTGAAGATATAAATTACTTGGTAGATGTTTCTAACTGTATATTTATTTTGACAACAAATTTTAGTAATGATCAAGAAATTGCTGAAAAACTTGGCTTGCCTATCTTTTCTAGGATTGATTTAAAGATAGAATTCCAAAATTTAACCGAAATAGAACTGCTTAGAGTAGTTGATAATATATTTGATAATGTGACTGCCCAACTATCAGAAGTGGATATGAAAATTATAGAAAATTATGGTTTAAAAGAAACGTATAGGAAACATGTAGGTTCTTTTGAGAATATAAGATTATTAAAGAGTTTTATTGAGAAAGATGTGTTTCAAATTATTTTTGAAGAGTTACTAAAACGAGATAAGTTAGAGAGAGCACTTCGCTGAAATTTTCACCTTCGAACAATTGTATGAGAAATTCTTCATTTAATTTCATTATAGAGTTTTGTCCATTAATATGTACAGAACAATAACAATTTAAATGGTGTGAACTTTTTAGTAAAATCTAGCTCAATTCGTGTATTTTTAGGGTAAAATTCACACCATTTAACTGAAACTTATTCAAATTAGATGAAAAAATGTTTTCTGAAAAAGCGGGAAAACGCTGATTTTAAGAGGATTTTGAAACTTATTCAAACGGGAGTTTTTCAAACCAGGTCTTAAGAAAGCTCGTAAAGCATCACAATTCTCAAAACGTTAATCAATACGATACTATCAACGTTTCAAAGCACTCAAGAGTTTACCTCATGGGTGCTTTTTTTATGTTTTTTGAAAAAGTTCACCTCAAAGTTTACCTTATTTTCACCTTATTGTTTTAGAGACCTTAAGGCAAATTCACCGACTGCCATAGGGACTACATTAGAAGTATTGACATAAATCTGTGTTGTACCTGTGTCGCTATGTGTTAGAGCTTCGGAAATGGCTTCTAAGCTCATTCCAGCCTGTTTAGCGAGCGTTGCTCCCGTATGACGTAGTTTATGTGGTGTAGCGTGTGTAAGCTCTGGGTGTCGCTTTCTGATAGTTTTCATCTTATTATTGAGATAGTCAGAGTGTAAAGGCTTGTTGATGTTTCCTTTTGCTATAACGACACTATAATATGACTGGGAGCTGGCAAAGTCAGTTGCTTTAAAGCGTTAATTGATACGATTATATCAATATTTCAAAGCTATTTGCAAAGTGCTTTTCTAGGTTTACACTTAAAATAATTGTTAAGTTATATAGGAACCTTCTAGATAAAGACTGAGTACTTTTAGAGTATAATATAGTTATGTAGAGTTAAAAAGAATTGAGGAAAGTAATATTGGCTAAATCTCACATCTCAGAATTATTACCAACTAAGTATAGAAAACGTCATCAATTAATGCTATATTTGTACGATATACTAGTTGATATTTTGGTTAAAGCTGATAAATATCAATTATCCAGTCTATCTTTTAGATTTACTAATGAGATAAATGATGAAATTGACTTGTTTGATGAACTAGATAGACAAAAAGATTTAGATATTTCTGAATATGTATATATACCTCACATCTTTTTTTCAATTTTACGTGATTTAAATTACTATCTATTTGAATCTCTGAGTTGTATAGAGAGGGGAAAAGTTACTGTTGCATTTTCTCTTGCTAGGAAACCTTTTCAAGATAATTTATTTTATTTAAGTTGGATATTGGTTCAACCACATGATTTCTTAGAAAAAATACAATATGGAGAGCTTAGGGAATATGACGTAAGTGATTTGAAGGGTAAAAAAGAATTTGTTATTGACCTACTTTTAAAAGCAAAAGAATCGATTCAGTATGAAAATGGTTTTTTGGATTTTAGTAGAGAATTACTTGATCCTGAATTACTATATGACATTATATATAATCGAAAGGCAGAAAATAGTTTAACAAGTGTATTTGATCAATCTATTCATTTGGTGACAAAGAATAAAAATTATCCTACGGAAAAGCGAAATCTTAATTTTATATTTTCTGATGATAAGATTTGGGATGATTTTTGGCATTTGTTCTATGAGAAAACACCCTACATTCTAATTTATTTAGTAGAAGTAGCTATTGCTATATTTGAGAAATATTTTGATATTGATTTAGAAATAGTTACCCTTAACCGGTATATTAGAAATTTCAAGATAATTTTAGCTTTATCTGGAGAAGAAAATAAAGAATTAGAAAGTATTTTTGATTTCATATTTAATGGTGATAATCTTAGCATGACATGTGAAGAATGCGGGAGGATATATAAGTTCAATATCAATTTAGTGAGGGAAATAAAAGAAGATTATCTATATACTTGTCAGAATTGTGGTTTTGTAGAGAGACTAGGGCAATATTTTGTGAGTGATGAATTACTGAGTAATAAAAGAAATATTCTGATTGATAACTCGAATGATGAGAATTGGAAGCTGGTCTAATACAATTAAAAGGTAGTACCGACATAAAAATCATAGTTTAGAAAGTTGTGAAGATTTTTGAAAAGCAATCAGAATGGATAATATGAAATTTAAAGATTACACTTGGAATAAAGAGTTTGAAATAAAAGGGTATTTTTCAGAACGTTCCGACGATATAGTTAGTAAGGATAACTTGAGCGGTATTTTACATTATTCTCCTAGTGAAATTGTATTAGAATTATTTGGTGGATTTGAAGAGGAATCAGGCATTTCATTCGGTTTTGGTAAGTGTTTGGAAAAGATATATGGTTTCTCCAGTAATGGTAATATTTTAATTTTAAATACTTATGGTGAACCAATGGTACATTCCTCATCTCCTGGATTTCCGATAACTAGATATAGAGTAAAAAATTTTAAAATTTACAGTGTATTTTATAATGAGCTTGGAAATTTTGATTATAGTTCTGAGGCCTTTAAAGATTTAATTAATGAATTAGATTCTGAAAAAATCAAGGAATATAATTTTAGCTTTGAACATATTGAGGAATGGATTGAAAAATCATTGGTAACTGTTAAATATAGAGACAATCAAACTATTTTTGAAAGTGCAGTAAGTGAATATCAACCAACAAAAGTGTTAATAAGATCACTAGGAATGAACTTTGAAGATGTGGCAATACTCCATTCTTCATATACAACTACGTCATTTACCAGTGATTATTTTATTAAACTTATTTCAGCTGATTTAAATATAAGATATTTTGATGAATTTTATCAAGCTTCACATAAGTTTAAGGAATTTATTGAGATTTTATCAAATATACCATTGTCTTTTACTAGTATTGAATTTCTTGTTCTTTATAAAATGATAGATGGTAAGCGTATGCCACTTATAAAAGGCAAATTCTTTGTTCAGCATTCTAGAAAATCCCAAAAATGGAAATCGTATTCTCAGCAAGATATTTCTTTGAGGGCATTAGAAGATAGTTTTGAACATATTTTAAATCATTGGTTTGATAAATCTGAGGAACTTGAATTTATAGTGAGACAATTTTCAAAAAATCTTCATGGTGATTTATATTTGGAAGATCAGTTGGTTGATGCTATTAGGAATTTGGAAGTTTACTCTAGAAATTTTAAGAATTTTAAAAATCCGAAATGTTTATCTGATGTTGAAGAAAAAGCTAGACAATCTTTGTTTGACTTTATAAACACACATCTTTTAGAAGAGGTAAGAAGAAAATTTAGAAATAAATTGAAATTTAATCAAAAAGAGCCTAACCTTGCCGAACGTTTAAAAAATTTATTCGATTCAATTGATGAGCTTAATCTGTCTAAAATTTTTTCGAATAGTGAGAGAGAATTACTAATAATAAAATTAATTCAAACACGAAATTACTATACTCATGGTGATTCGAAAGATAACTATCCAGAAATGATAACAGATATCAGGGAGATGTATGAAACAAAATTGCTTCTTCAAGAAGTGCTGAGATATTATATTTATCAAGAATTGGATATGAAATATAAATATAAAAAATTCTAAACCTCAAGCCATTAGCTCAATGATTTAGGATGTTTTCATGGAAATTGGAACAATTGACACAGTTGTTGCGACTTTAGTCGCTTACAAATGTGGCTGCAACCTGACAAGGTCAGTTGCCTCAAAACGTTAATCAATACGATTATATCAACGTTTACAGACATTCAAGAATTTTCTCTTGGATGTCTTTTTTTGTCTAAAAATCAAGAGTTTCCACCATTGATTTTTAGTCTAATATTAGTTTCTACTGAATAATCTTTTTAGGTCATAATAAAACACTCCTGTTTATAGTTTCACTAAATGTCAACAGGAGCATTATTCTTTTGTCTCAATTTATGTGTTCAGTGCCTATCTACTTTTCTAGTAACCAATCTATGATATTTTTCTTCTCAATACCATTGTAATTGGCTGTTGGCTGAATCGTATCCATTGTTAATAGATATTTGGGGAATTGATCCTTAATGGCTTCTAGTGGTCTAAGTTCTCTTTCTAATGTTTCTGGAGCAAGTGTTGTTTCACTGACTTGATAATAAGCGTAGTGACCAACATCAGTTACAACAACAAAATCAACCTCATACTTATCTAAATTACCAACATATACTTGTGAATATCTACGTCTCAATTCCAAATAGACAATATTTTCCAAGATATGCCCAATGTCTTCTTTGTGGTCTGGTAATAAGAGATGTCGTAAACCTAAATCAACGGGATAATATTTTTCTAAGCGTTGCAATAATGCTCTACCTTTTACATCAAAACGTGGAACGGAATAAAAAAGTAAACTATCTGTCAAAGTTGTCAAATAATTTTCTAAAGTATTATAGGATATGGAAACATTTTGACTGACTAGGGTATTGCGAATCTTATTTGTTGATATTAAGCTACCTGTACTACTGAGAAGAGTTCGAACAATGCGCTCAATAATAGTAGGATTTGGATTTCCCAATCTAGTGACAATATCATTTAACAGTATGGAGTTATATATTCCTCTGAGATAGTCAATTTTTTCAGCGTAAGATGATGTTTGCAATAAGTAAGGGAAAGTACTAAAGAGATAATTGTTAAAAATTTCTGTTGTATTCAGATTCTCTGAGAGAGATTGACCTGATAGGTATTCTTCAAATGACAAAGGAAGAACCTCTATCTCAACATAACGCCCGGTCAAATTTGTAGCTAATTGGCTGCTCATAAAGTAGGCATTGGATCCAGTCAAATAGAGGTCAACATTTGGCAAGATGAATAGGCTATCTGCAACTAGTTCAAATTTTTCAACATGTTGAATTTCATCTAAAAAGATATAGTATGTTTTCTCCCCAACTAACTGCTCTTTTATATAAGCGAATAATGTTTGAAAATGTCGCAGTTCATAGTAACTCAAATCTTCGAAATTGATGGATATAATCTGATCCTCGTCTACCCCAGTTGCTAGTAACTCCTCTTTATAGAGTTGAAAGAGAACAGATTTACCAGCTCGTCTAACTCCACTAACAACTTTGATGATTTGTCGGTCACGATGTCTTCTTAGAAAGTCTAAATAATGTGGTCTTTTAATATAGTTCATAATAGATACCTCAAAGATAGTATAATACAAATAGATGTTATTTTCAAATATTTAGAAATAAAATGGAATTTGTTTTGTTATTTTTAAATATCTAGAAATAATATCTTCAGAATAGAAAATGACGATAATAAAATCATTTGAACTGACATGAAGTAGCTGTGCGTTTGTTGTTAAACTATTACATCAACTTTGTGATACAGTAGTTCGTATTTTTCGCCTACTTTTTATGATTATGATAAGTGAACCACCAACAGCCATTGGATATAAATTAGAAATGATTATGTTCTCATTTCGGGGAAATGCCCCTGGAGGTTAGTTCTATCAGCCAAATCAAGATTATAATTATCCTTAATAAAACTCTAAGGCTTTTATTCCATCCTTTGGCAATTTGGGCTTCTAGCCTCGGTGCAAACCACCCGTTAGATGGGTGTTATGATTTAAAAATGTCCTAAATTTTTTTGATTAACTAAAATTATTTTATAAAATAGTTTGTTAGACTGTTTTATCTTGAATACTAATAATCAAATGAAAGAAAAAGATAGCAGATACATAAATTTCTTATGCCGGGAAATTTCTCACTAATTTGCTACTTATCCCAACTTTTCAATACATCTCCCGAAATGCTTATAACATCTTGTGTTAAGCGTTTTCGTGTTTTATAATTCTATCATAACTTAAAAAAAGGAGAAGCTATATGTCAGTAGTATTAGCGAGAATTGATCAACGCATGATTCATGGTATTGTGGTAACACAATGGGCGGGGGCTACAAAGGCCAAAAGGTTGATGGTAGTAGATAATGAAGTAAGTAAGGACGAAGTCCAAAAGGCTGCTATGAGGATGAGTAAACCTGCAGGAACTGGAATGTCAATTATTGATACAGATACTGCGATTACAAATTTTGCAGATGGCAAGTATGATAATCATAATGTTTTACTAATTGTTCGAGAACCTGAAACATTGGTGGCATTAGTTGAAGGTGGAGTAAAGATACCAAAGGTCAACGTTGGAATAATGTTTGATGGTGAAGGAAAAAAAACAGTTAAGAAGATGGTCTCTGTCAATGAAAAAGAAATTGCTGATTTGAAAAGATTAAAAACACTTGGTGTTGATGTAACATTCCATTTTGTTCCTTCTGATCCAGAGGAAAATTTAGAAAAGTATATTAAATAGGAGATGATACTATGGAAGTGATTCAAGGTTTACTTATTATTTTATTGTCGTTTTGGGTAGTACTAGATCAACAAGGATTGGTACTAAGTACTTGGTTTCCTATAATGGTTTCGTTATTTGTTGGAATTATTATGGGAGATATGAAAACAGCAATGATTATTGGTGGAACATTCCAATTAATGGCGTTAGGTGTTGCAAATATTGGTGGTTCATCCGTACCAAACTGGGGTCTTGCAGCATTAGTAGGTGGTTTTATTGCGATTAAAACAACAAGTAATGTAGAGTCTGCAAAAGCTGTAGCTTTAGCAGTGGGAGTTCCTGTTGGAATGCTTGGTATTCAGTTGGATGTTTTAGCAAAAATACTTAATACATATGTAACCCACGCAGCTCAGAAGGCAGCTAATGAGAAAAAGTTTGCTAAGATGAATCGAATTTTTTGGATTGGACCGGTTATTTTTGGTTTATCAACCGCAATTCCGACAGCTCTTTGTGTCATTTTTGGAGATAAAATTGTAAATGTAATTTTGAATAGTGTACCAGAATGGTTCACTAATGGTTTATCTATTGCAGGTAGTATCCTACCTGTTGTCGGAATCGCGATTCTATTACAAGTTATGCCTACTAAAAAATATTTAAGCATGCTTATTGTTGGCTTTATCTTTGCAGCATATTTGAATTTACCAATTTTAGGAATTTCTCTTGCTGGTTTTGCCATTGCATATTACTATTTTACTATGAATAAAAATGTATCAACTGTTGTCTCTTCAACAGTTGCCGGAACTGAAGAATTTGGAGATGACTTTGATGAATGATGTACAACAAAAAATAACAAAAAAAGATATTCGTAATGCCGCGTTCAGATATATGTTTATGGCATGTAACACTTTTAATTATGAGAATCAACAGGGACCAGCAGTTGTTTATGGATTAAATAAAGTTTTAAGAAAAATCTATTCAAATGATGATGAATATGTTGCATCATTGAATAATCATTTTAAGTATTTTAATACTACTACTTGGATGGCTAATATCTTATTAGGTGCAAGTATAGCAATGGAAGAAAAAGATGGTGTTGAATCTTTAGATACGGTACAAAATTTTAAAACTGGTATGATGGGACCACTTGCTGGTGTAGGTGATACCTTAATTTGGGTATTATATCCAACAATCATGGGCTCAATTGCAGCATATATGGGATTAGAAGGGAATCCAATTGGTGCAATAATTTGGTTAGTTTTGAATGTTTTCTTCCTATTTTTCCGATTTAAATTATTTGATATCGGATATGATTCTGGTTTGAAGTTGATAACCGGATTAGGTGAAAAATTAAATATTTTTACTGAATCTGCTTCAATCATGGGTTTAACGGTTGTTGGAGCTTTAATCCCATCTGTAGTTAAAATGAAGATTTCGACAGTATTTACTACAGGAGATGTTAAACTAGTAATTCAAGACGATATTCTTGATAAAATCATGCCAGCGCTATTACCTGCAGTGATGACTTATTTCGTTTACAAATTGTTAGCGAATAAGAAGTTATCCGTAATTCAAATTATTTTTGGAATTATTATTCTATCTTTAATTCTGTCTTACTTTGGCATTTTATCAGTTAATTAAAAGGAGAAAATATGACAAAAGTTATTATTGCAAGTCATCATCATCTTGCAACTGGGATGAAGGATACTATAGAGTACTTAATCCCATCTATTGGAAAAATTGATGTAATTGCAGCCTATATTAATAATGAGCCAATTGAAGACGAAATTTCAAAACTTTTAGAAAGTTATCCCGTTGACGAAAAAGTTCTGATTTTTACAGATTTGCTTGGTGGATCGGTGAACCAAACTTTTATTAGGTATATGAGCAAAAGAAATTTGTTTCTTGTAACAGGGATGAATTTACCAATTATTATGACGCTTTTGTTATCTATTGAAAGCGAAGATTTATCCGAAGATTTAATTAGAAAGTCTATTGATGAAGCAAAGAATCAATTACTTTTTGTGAATGATATATATAATCAAGTGACGGATGAGGATGATGAGTGATGGCAGATGCTTGGTGGAAAAATAGTGTTGTTTATCAAATTTATCCTCAAAGTTTTAAGGATTCAAATGGAGATGGTGTAGGAGACTTGAATGGAATAAAAGAAAAATTACCGTATCTCCATAAGTTAGGAATTGATGTTATTTGGCTTAATCCTATCTATGAATCACCATTGGTGGATAATGGATACGATATCAGTGATTATGAAAGAATCCTATCAATTTATGGGACAATGGAAGATTTTCAAGAATTATTAGCAGAAGCTCATAAATTAGAAATAAAGATTATTCTTGACTTGGTTGTGAATCATACCAGTGATAAGCATTCATGGTTTATTGAATCTAGAAAAAATAAAAATAATCCATATTCTGATTACTATATTTGGAAAGATCCTAAGCCAGATGGTAGCGAACCTAATAATTGGGGTTCCACTTTTGGTGGATCTGCATGGGAGTATGTTCCAGAACGAAATCAATATTATTTACATTGTTTTGCCAAGGAACAACCAGATTTAAATTGGGAAAATCCAACGGTACGTCAAGAAATTCAAAAAATGATGACCAAATGGTTTGATTTAGGAATTGATGGTTTTAGGATGGATGTCATTACATTGATAAGTAAAAGGCAGGACTATCCTGACGCACCTGATGGAGTTCCATACACTAAATCTTATTATGTAGGAGCTTCAAATGGCCCACGAGTTCATGAGTTTTTACATGAACTAAATCAGGAAGTTCTAAGCCGATATAATGTAATGACAGTTGGTGAAGCTCCAAATACAAACAGTGATCAAGCTTTGCAGTATACTCTGCCCGAAAATGAAGAATTGAATATGGTGTTTCATTTTGATCACATGCACTTGGATTATGGTAGATATGGTAAGTTCTCAGATATACGCTTTAAAGTAAGTGATTTAAAATCAGTTTTAACAGAGTGGCAATTGAAGTTAGAAAAAGGGTGGAATTCACTATACTGGAGTAATCACGATCAACCAAGAGCTGTCACTCGATTTGGTGATGATGGTGAATTTAGGGTACAGTCAGCAAAGATGTTAGCTACCTTATTGCATATGATGAAGGGAACTCCGTATGTTTTTCAAGGTGAAGAGTTGGGGATGAAGAATGTTCATTTTGATTCTGTAGAGAATTACAAAGATATCGAGACTAAATATTTTTATGAACTTATGAAGGAAAATGGTGAATCTTCATCTTATATAAATAATTCAATTTATTTAAAATCTAGAGATAATGCGAGAACACCGTTCCCATGGAATGGAAATAAAGAAGAAGGATATGGTTTTTCAAGTGGAAACCCTTGGATACAGTATTCTCCAGACAATTCTTCTATAAATGCAGAAGCCTGTCTTGAAGATTCAAACTCAATTTTTTATTATTATCAAAAATTAATCAGCTTGAGGCGTGATTACCCAATTATAATTCATGGGAATTATGAATTGATAAACGAAGAAGATAGTGATGTCTTTAGTTATGTACGGGAATATAATAAACAAATTTTATTAATTGTGTGTTCATTCTCTAAAAAACCTACTACCTCGCAAGTGCCATCGAAACTGATTGGTCGTCAAGTAAAACATTTAATTGGAAATTATGAATCAGAACTTAAACAGCTTCCAAAATTTTTTGAATTGAAACCTTTTGAAGCTCAAGTTTTCTTAATGGAACAATAAGGTTGCTTTTGTAAAACGATGAATAGAATCTATTTGACAGTTGTAGTGAGAGTTAATAGTATTAAGATTAGATACTAGATTAAACCCTAATTGTAATAGGGAATTTATAGAATCTATTCACGAGGAACGTATGATATCAAATTTTTCTAAACTTGATATTGTGCGTTTTTTTTGATTTGTCTCTTCTATTAATCTATTTATTGAAGACTAGTTCAATCAAGCATGAGTTCTGTTGTACATAATCTAAAGTGAGAATGTTTTATCTTTAATTCCATGTTTGTTTATGATAGAATTAAATTGTTTTATAGGATTTTCAAATGAAAATGCACTTTTACTAACAATATTGATTTTGAAAATAATGATGTAAATAAAAAGGATGAAAAAATGAATTTTGAACAGCATGTTGAAGTTAACTATGATAGTTTAACAATGAGTGAAAAAGAGATGTTGCAGTTCATTGTTCAACATAAAGAATTAATTGTATCAAAAACGATAGTAGAAGTAGGAGAACTTTTATTAACTTCAAAAAGCACTGTTTTGAGATTAGCGAAGAAGATTGGTTTTAGAGGTTTTACAGATATGAGATATTCGATTCAAGATTCAATCTCTAAAACAAAATCAGTGGATAAAATAGACTTGTTATCTCAATTACAAATGGATATACAGAAAACATTTCGATTTGCTACAGAATTAGATTTTTTACCCATTTTAAAAAAAATTTATGAAGCTCCTCAAGTAATATTGTACGCCACTGGTTTCACTCAAAACAATTTTACGAAAGAGTTGTCAAATGAATTATTTTTAAGTCATCGTCCAAATTATCTTGTTTCAGGGGAAACGAATTTTTCCATGTTAGCTGATAATTTAAATAAAGATGATTTGGTGATAATTACATCATTGAGTGGAAATACTAAAGGAATACAAACCACTATAAATAAACTAAATGCAAAGGGAGTTACTATTATTGGTGTAACGGAATTCAGCGATAATTTTTTAAAGAATAATTCAACGTATCAATTATTTTATGAAATTAGCAGAATAGATGAAAATCCAGATCTTGATAGTCGCTCTATGTCTTGCTTATATATAGTATTAATGATTTTGGCAAGAAAATATAGAGAATTTGTAAATAAGTTAGTTGATTAAAGTTGATTATTCCTGATGTTTTTTATAGCTTAAAATAAAATTATGATTAACCTAAAAAATTTTAAAACGTTTTTAAAATGACTAAAATGATTACAGTACATTAGTTAAAAATGAAAAAGAAATTACATAGAAACATGGTATAATGTAACTAAAGGAGGTAGCGTATGTCCTTAGATATAGATAAAGAAAAGATGACAATCATGGGAGTAGCTTTTGAAAATCGGTCCGTTTTTAAGAGTGTTTGGTATGCTTTAAGTACAAATATGATTGAAGGATGGCGACCTACGGTTAGCGATGTTGAAAAATTACGAGATGAAGCTCTTGGTCTGGGGATGGCTTAATGAAGCGTAAATGTTATAATTCTTATGACTATATTGATCCAGATAATTTATATACCTATCCGGGTTCTTCAGTTCTAAGAAATAAGCAGGAAGAACGAGATGAGAAAAAAGCACGCGAGCTGGAATATCGAATGGTTGCTAGTAAGAGTTTGAAATTATTTGTCAATCCTATCTTAGAAAAGTTGAAAAGTGATAACTCTTTAATAAACTTTTGGTTTGTTAAAAGATATTTTGTCCACTACATTTTTTCAATTGAGTATTATTTGTCATAGATAGAACATTGCATTCAGAATAATGAAAAACGCATCAAAAATGGTGCGTTCTGTTTTTATACTACCATAAAAGGAGGGAAACAAATTGAAAATTTTTAAGGGAGAGTTTTATCGAATTTCTGTATTAACAGACAAGCTAGTAAGGTTAGAATACTCTAAAACTGGCAGTTTTGAGGATAGAACGACACAACTTATCTATAATAGAGATTTTGGCCAAATTTCGTTAGATTATATCGAGACATCAAACGTACTAGATATTATGACGGACTATTTTCATTTGCACTTTAATAAAGGAGAATTTAACGCCGAAAATTTATTTATAGAATTAAAAGGAAATTTTGCCGTATATGGTAGTCGCTGGTATTTTGGTGAATCTATTGAAACGTTAAAAGGAACAGCTCGGACTCTGGATGAGGCAGATGGAGCAATCCCATTAGAAGATGGAATTATTAGTCGAAGTGGTATTGCCTTATTGGATGATTCTCAAGGATTTATTTGGGATGAACAGTCTGGTTATATTGAGAGAGAAAATCAAATTGACCTGTATTTCTTTGCCTATGGGCATGATTATAGAGGAGCAATCAGAGACTTTTACCATTTGACTGGTTCAACACCTTTGTTACCAAGATATGCTTTAGGCAATTGGTGGAGTAGATATTGGCCTTATACGTCGGATGAATACTTGGATTTAATAGACAGATTTAAAACAGAGAAAATTCCATTATCTATCGGTGTTTTAGATATGGATTGGCATATAACTGACATTCCAGCCCGTTTTGGAAGTGGCTGGACAGGATATAGTTGGAATAAAAACTTAATACCTAATCCAGAACAGTTATTGCAACAACTTCATGATAGAAAGTTAAAACTTTCCTTAAATGTCCATCCTGCTGATGGTATACGCGCTTATGAAGAAGCTTACCCGCGAGTCGCCAAACGATTAGGGTTAAATGTAGAATTAGAAGAACCTGCCATTTTTGATTTTTTTAATCCCTCTTTTAGGGAAGCCTACTTTAAAGATGTTCATTATGAGCTAGAAAAGCAGGGAGTAGATTTTTGGTGGATTGACTGGCAACAAGGGACACAAGGTATGTTGGATCCACTATGGCTTTTAAACCATTATCACTATCAGGATAGTTGTAAAAATGAAGAAGGTGGCTTGATTTTATCAAGATATGCAGGGCCGGGTAGTCACCGTTATCCTGTTGGTTTTTCAGGAGATACCATTATTAGTTGGAATTCCTTAAGATTTCAACCTTATTTTACAGCGACAGCATCAAATATCGGTTATAGTTGGTGGAGCCATGATATCGGCGGGCACATGCTGGGGGATTATGACGAAGAGCTACAAACTAGATGGCTACAGTTTGGTGTTTTTAGTCCGATTACTCGATTACATAGTTCTAGAAGTCCTTTCAATAGTAAAGAACCTTGGTTTTTTTCAGAAACAACATCTAAGATTATGAAGAAATACCTTCGTTTGAGACATCAGATGATTCCCTATCTATATACTATGAATGTAAAGACACACGAGGAAGGTGCCCCATTAATCAGCCCAATGTATTATTTCTACCCAGAGAATGATGAGAGTTATAATGTTCCAAATCAATACTTTTTTGGAACAGAACTGATGGTGGCTCCCATTGTAGAAAAGATGGATTTGGCATTCCAATCTGCAAAAGTGGATGTATGGTTCCCTGAAGGCGAATGGTATGACTTCTTTTCAGAGAAAAAATATACAGGTGGTGTGAAGTTAAGTGTTTATAGAGACATTTCGACTATACCTGTGTTTGCAAAAAGTGGTGCAATCATTCCTTTGGTTGGTTCCGAGATAGATATGGGTGTTGATTTACCTGAAATTGTAGATTGGTATGTATTCCCAGGTAAACAACATTCTTTTGAAATGATTGAAGATCAAAATGGTCAAAGATATAAAACAAGATTATCAATCGATTGGGAAATGGGAATGCTAGAGTTAGCATTACAAGGAGATTCTAGTATCGTTCCAAGTAATAGAAGGCATAGAATTCATTTTAAAGGAACGAATGTGTCTATAATTGAATTGCCAAATAAGAATGATACAGCTGGATTCGAATGTAAAGATAATAAAACAATATCTTTAAATGATGAAGTTTTTAGACTACTAAAGACGGCTTCTCTTCCATATGAATTAAAAGATAGATTGTTAAATCAATTCATCAATGCCAAAAATTCTCATGAGTTAATGAATATCTTGCATCATCAGGATAAGGAATTGAGAGGGCGTTTGTTGGAAGTGATATTTACTAGCGAAAACTAATTGAGAAATTTCGTACACAATTTCTATTATTTAATGTGTAACAGTTTTACATCTCTATGCTTATTGGCTTGTATTTTAGTAATTACAAGTTTGGCATAGGGATGTTTTTTGTTTACTGAAGAGGAAAGGATAATATTAAATAAAAGTCAAAAAGCAAACTAGGAAGCTAGCCGCAGGTTGCTCAAAATATTGTTTTGAGGTTGTAGATAAGGCTGACGAAGTCAGTCACATATATACGGTAAGGCGACGCTGACGTGGTTTGAAGAGATTTTCGAAGAGTATAAGTATGTTTCAAGGTTTGAAACATTTTTAAACGAAACAAGAGCAAATTTTTAAAGGTGATTTTTCAAAGTAACTTCCATTTGCCTGACCGAAGTGGAAGTTAGTCTGAAATGGATTTTTATGATGGAATTAAGTATGAGATGTATGATTTTTTCAGAAAATTTTCTAAAACAAACAGGATTTGTTTGAAAATTCTGTAAAATGAATTATTATATCGTTAAAGGAGAATATATATGGAAAAACAGAAAACATTTTTTGGACATCCTATGGGCTTGTCCACCCTCTTCTTTACAGAGATGTGGGAACGCTTTTCTTACTATGGGATGCGAGCTATCCTACTTTACTATATGTACTATAGTGTGCAAGATGGTGGGTTGGGGATGGATAAGACCACGGCTGCATCGGTTATGGCGATTTATGGCTCGCTGGTATTTTTGTCCTCGGTTATCGGTGGTTTTGTCAGTGACCGTATTTTAGGAAGCCGTAAGACTGTCTTTTACGGTGGGATTCTGATTATGCTAGGGCATATTGCTTTGGCAACACCTTTTGGACAAGTGGCTCTCTATCTTTCTATTGCCTTGATTATCTTTGGAACTGGATTTTTAAAACCCAATATCTCAGATATGGTGGGGGGAATTTATGAGAAAGAGGATGATAGACGGGATGCAGGTTTTAGTATCTTTGTCTTTGGTATTAACTTAGGTGCCTTCGTTGCCCCTTATTTAGTAGGTTATCTAGGTCAGGAAGTTAATTTCCATCTAGGTTTCTCATTAGCTGCCATTGGGATGTTCTTTGGTTTGGTGAAGTATGTTTTAGATGGGAAGAAATATCTGCCTGAATCAAGTCTTTACCCCACTGATCCACTTTCACAGAAGGACCAGCAGACCTTGATTAAACGCTTGCTGATTACACTTGTCATGGTTATTCTGGTGGTTATAGGTTTAGTCTTTACTCACCAGTTTAACGTGGATATGATTGTTAATATCTTTACAGTGATTGCGGTAATCATTCCAATCTACTATTTCTTCAAAATTTTATCTAGTCAGAAAATAACTGCTACTGAGAGATCCCGAGTCTTTGCCTACATTCCTTTATTTATCGCTGGAGTACTCTTCTGGTCTATTGAGGAACAGGGTTCTGTTGTTCTCGCTCTATTTGCGGATGATCAAACTCAACTTTACTTTAATGTATTTGGGAATCAGATTCATTTTCCATCTAGCTTTTTCCAAAGTATCAATCCCCTTTTCATTATGATTTATGTGCCGATTTTTGCGTGGTTGTGGGGGAAAATGGGTAAAAAGCAACCATCCTCTGCTAAGAAATTTGCTTACGGTTTATTTGCTGCAGGTTTATCCTTCTTGTGGATGATGTTACCAGGGATGCTCTTTGGGACAGATGTTAAGGTCAGCCCTCTCTGGTTGCTTATGAGTTGGGCTATTGTGATTGTAGGGGAAATGCTGATTTCGCCGATTGGTCTATCAGTCACTACTAAGTTAGCACCAAAATCCTTCCAAGCACAAATGATGTCTATCTGGTTCTTGAGTAATGCAGCTGCCCAAGCTATCAATGCTCAAATTGTAAAATTTTATACAAGCGAAACTGAAGTTGCTTACTATGGAATTGTTGGAGGAATTACGATTGTATTCAGTATTATCTTACTCTTATACGTTCCGCGTATTGAAAAACTAATGTCTGGTATCAAATAGAGAAAAACTGGAATTTCTGTAGGGATTTTAAAAGTTAGATCAATTATTCATTCAAAGGATTTAGTTCTGTATTGTACAGGGCTAAGTCCTTTTAGTTTGATGAAAAGTCACGATGTTTCTGATGTTCCTAGTAGACATTTGTCCACTTTTTTTATATAATAAAACTAAACCAAAATGGTTGAGTTTTGAAAGTGTAAGTTCAACCATCGATTAGTCTTTCTAAGGGAGATGTTCTCCATTCAAGCATACAATAGGAGGTGAAGCATGTATCAACCAGAGAAACTCAAGGCTCGGAGGAAAGAGTTGAAACTGACACAGAAGGAAATTGCAGAGCAACTTGGGATTAGTTTTCAGGCTTATTCAGCCTGGGAACGTGGGATCAAGGAACCCTCCAAGGAGAAAGTTACTCAGTTAGAGAACATTTTAAAAGTAGCAAAAGGCTATTTCACTCAGATAGAGATTGTCCGTCTATATAATAGTCTCTCCAAGCAAGGGAAGGAGAAGGTTGTGCTCTATGCTCGCAACTTGGCTCAAGAGGAACAAGCCCAGAAGGTGGCGACCATGCCAGAGCGACTCTACGAGTATCGTGTCTACGAACGCATGTCAGCAGGTATTGGCGCTTCGGTCTACGATGATCAGAATTTTGATACGGTTTACTTTAATGAGGAGCTGGCCCATGATTTTGCGTCTTGGGTGTCTGGGGACTCAATGGAACCTAAATATCAAAATGGTTCAGTTGCTCTGATTCGAGAGACAGGGTTTGACTATGACGGGGCAGTTTATGCAGTGGTTTGCAACAACCAGACCTATATCAAACGGGTTTATCGAGAGGAAGATGGCCTGCGTCTGGTTTCGATCAATCCTAAATATAAGGACATTTTCATTTCCTATGAGGAAGATCCTCGGATTGTAGGTATTATTGTTGGGAATTTTGTGCCAATGGAGGGCTAGCCTATGGGCTACTTTGATTATTCCAGAGAGCCCAAAAGTGACATTGCCTTTGTCGATATGAAATCCTTTTATGCAAGTGTCGAGTGTGTGAAAAGGGGCTTGCATCCGCTGAAGACCTCGCTTTGTGTTATGAGTCGAGCGGATAATTCAACGGGTCTTATCCTAGCCTCCTCTCCCATGTTTAAGAAGATTTTTGGCAAGTCCAATGTTGGCCGGGCCTATGATCTGCCTTTTGATATCAAAACGCGCAAATTTTCCTATTACAATGCTCGAAAGCAAGGGTTGCCGACTGACTCGGATTATGTTCGTTACATCGAAGATTGGGCTCAAGTGACCTTGATTGTGCCACCCAGGATGGATGAGTACATCGCAGTCAATATGGAAATCCAGCGAATCTTTCAGAATTATGGCAGTCCAGATGATATTTATCCTTACTCTATCGATGAGGGCTTTATTGACCTGACTAGTTCACTTAATTATTTCATTTCGGACAAGAGTCTCTCTCGCAAAGACAAGCTGGATCTACTTTCTGCCCGTATTCAGAGGGATATTTGGAGGCAGACAGGAATCTACTCTACAGTAGGTATGTCCAATGCCAATCCCTTGCTGGCAAAGTTGGCTCTGGACAATGAGGCCAAGCACACTCCGACCATGAGGGCCAACTGGTCTTACAAGGATGTGGAAGAGAAAGTCTGGGCCATTCCCAAGATGACGGACTTTTGGGGGATTGGCAGGCGGATGGAGAAACGCTTGCATGCTCTGGGGATTTTTTCAATCAAAGAATTGGCCGCTAGTAATCCAGACCAGCTACAGAAAGTTCTCGGTCAGGCTGGCCTACGTTTGTGGTTTCATGCTAATGGGATTGATGAGAGCAATGTTCATAAGCCCTATAAAGCCAAGTCCCAAGGTTTGGGAAATTCTCAAATCCTACCTAGAGACTACGTGAAGCTACGGGATATTGAAATTATTCTCCGAGAAATGGCAGAGCAGGTGGCTATTAGACTGAGAAGGGCTGGCAAGAAAACAACCCTTGTCTCTATTTATGTTGGTTTCTCTAAAGAGGAGGTTAGGCCGTCTATTCACACACAAAGGAAGGTCGAACCGACCAATAATACAGCTGTTTTAACGGACTATGTTTTGAAGCTATTTCATAATAAATACACTTCTGGAGCGATCAGAAGTGTCGGAGTAAACTATTCAGGATTTGTGGATGAGTCCTTCGGCTTGATTTCTCTCTTTGATGATGTTGACAAGTTAGAAAAAGAAGAAAGACTCCAGACGGCTATTGACTCCATTCGGGAGGAATTTGGTTTCACTTCCCTTTTAAAAGCCAATGCACTGGAAGAAGCCTCTAGGAGCCTTGCCAGAAGCAAGCTGATTGGGGGCCATTCTGCTGGAGGATTAGATGGATTAAAATGATTGATCGTTCTTATTTACCCTTTCAATCCGCGCGAGATTATCAAGATCCAGGTATGCAGAAGTGGATGGGGTTTTACCTCTCAGAACACACCAGTTCGCTCAGTGAAGAAAAAAGCCGTGTTGATTTTTCGACAGATTTGACTCTAGATGAGAAACTACACTTGCTTTCCCAGCTTTATGTTGGCCAACTGAAGGGAAGTTTTGTGGTCAAGGAAAGGAAGCAGAAAGTCACTATCATCGGTAAGGTAAGAGAGTTATCCTTTAAATCATTATCTATTAGAACAAGCGATGGTTACAGGCAGATAGAGCTTGCAGATATCCTAGAAATTCGATTGTGGGAGGAGGGAGTTTATGACTAGAAAAGAGTTGTATGAAAACAAACTGCAGATGGATTATTTTTCAGATGACTATATTCGTTTTGAAGAGGATTTTCAAAAATACTCTGCTATGAATGTACCTCTGACTTTCCTGATTGATGATATCCTACGCACCATGGCCTTGAATCAGAAAAACTACTTTGTCTTAAACAAGGAAAATGCCAAGGATGGGCGGGAGCATCGCTTTTATTTTAGGGTAGTAACGGAAAAAGAGTGCCCCAGAAATCGAACCTATGCATATACTGGGGTTAAAAATAGTAGTCAGTAGTGAATTGTCTGTTGTAAATGTATCATTTTTATAACACTTCATGTTTCATATCATGGGGTGTTTTTTTATTTGAGTCACAGCCAATCAAAAAATCTCACTATTCATTAGGCTAAAGGAGACCTAATCATAGTGAGATTGTGAATTATAGTAGGGTTTGTATGCCCTCTTCAATTTGTTTTGGGTCTGTTTTTGAAGAGAATCGTTCAAATACCTGTCCATCTCGACCGATGAGAAACTTAGCGAAATTCCATTCGATTCGTTTTCCCAGTGGGCCAGATTTTTGTTCTTTCAACCAAACATAGAGAGGATCTGCTTCCTTACCGTTGACCTTGATCTTGGCAAAACGTGGGAAAGTGGTTTGATAGTGTAGGCTACAGAAGGCGTTGATTTCCTCTGCGCTGCCTGGTGCTTGTCCCATAAACTGATTGCAAGGGAAGTCTAAAATCTCAAAACCTTGTTCTTGATAGCAATCATAGAGTTCTTGAAGTCCTTGGTACTGGGGCGTTAAACCACATCCAGTAGCAGTGTTGACAACCAAGAGAACCTTACCACGATAGGTCTCTAGTGGAGTTTCTTGCTTGTCTTGGTTCAAGACTGAAAAATCGTATAGTGAAGTCATTGCTTGCTTTTCTCCTTCTGTTTGGTATTTTTAGGAGGTTTCTCCTCCTGTAGGGATAGAAATCCGTAGGTCAGAGTTCCAAAAATGCTACCGATAATCAGGCCATACATTAGGAAAGGACCACTTTTATCGAATTGCATGAGCAACTTCCCAAAATCTGAAAAGGACATCTGCTGAACGAAGACTTTATGAAAGATGAGTAAGGTAAAGAAGCCGATCTGAATACCGATAAACACAATCCAGCTTCGGAATTTGATTTGGGCTTTGCTGTAGGTCTTGAGGATGATTTCTGATTTGTCATCCTTTTCAAGATGAAGCTCTTGGACGGCTTTTTGAGCTTTTATACTCATGAACAAAATGAGTCCAAAATAGATGTAGGGCATAACATTTCGAACAATTTCTATAAAGCTTCCGAACAAAATATAGAATAGGAAGAGAATGAAGGAAGAGTAAAAGATTTGGATCATGGAACGGGCGCAAGCCTTGTAGATAACCTCTTGACGGCATTCATCAAAAGGCCCTTGGATATGAAAGAAATTTCGAAGTAGGCGAGTTGTTAAGTCTTCTTTTTTCATGGGTGATTTCTCCTAAATGAACGATGCTATTTTGTTTCTTTTACGAATTGATAGAGATAATAAAGATAAGTAATAGAAGAAAGGATAGCGATAGTTAGCAGAATATAATATTTCCAATTGATTGAAATGAGCGTCAGTTGTGGTAAGGATAGAATCATAAAGAATAGTGCTAAGTTGAGTATGCGCGTTTTTTGGGAGTCAATCTTTAGATAAGTCAATCCTTTGTTGAGTGCTGGAACAAAGACTGGAAGGAAGACTATATCGTAGATTGGCAAGTTCCCTGAAACGATGATGAAGATGAGCAGTGAAGCAAACAAAAGATGATAGGTAAGTAAAGTCACTAGTGATTTCATAGGGCACCTCCTAATCCTCATCTTGCTCTTCTTTAGTTTTTGCAATGCGACGGGAAATGAGGAACTGTATGCTTGCTCCGAAGAAGATAGAACCGAGAATGCTTGATACACCATTTCTTATAGTGAGAAGAGAATTAAAATAGTCCGGACTTTCACCTATGAGTATACTGAGAAGAGGAGTTATAAAAAACATCCATAGACCAAAGAACAAACCTGCTTTAAGACCTGGGTAGTATAGTTGCTGGCTTTCTTTCTCATTCAGCATATCTGGATCAATAGCTGTAATCCCTGTTTTTTTCATTTGGTAGGTGACATAGCCAGCAGCGATGAGGGCAATCACTAGAATCAGAGGAGGATAGATTAGAGCCACTTCTTGAGGGTATTTATAGGCCAGAAGGAGCGGAATAAGATTTCCGAAAATCATCAGATAAAAGAGGATGATAAAGACTTGATTGCCAATACGATCAGCCTCGCGTCGTTTGTGTTCGTCGAGAGGGCCAGAAATTCCGTATATTCGTTTGATGAGTTTTTCAGTGAAGGTTTCTTTTTTCATAAGTTTGCTCCTTTTTTAAAAATCTTCCTCCCAAAAGAGACTGTTGAGGTCAGTTTGGAGGCTGCGGGCGAGATTGAGACAGAGTTCCAGGGTTGGATTGTACTTGTCGTTTTCAATCATATTGATGGTTTGTCTCGAGACACCGATATCCTTGGCTAGCTCTAGCTGGGAAATGCCCAGTTCCTTGCGAAATTCTTTCACACGATTCATCTGTTCTCCTTTCTGATTTGTGTCGTATATATTTGACTACATTATATTCTTCTATGGAATGAATGTCAAGCATATTTGACATATTTCTTAAAGAAATCTTACTTTTTTTGACCTATTTGTCTGACTAGTGCAAGCTAGTCAGATTTGTGGTAAAATAGATAAGATATGACAAAAGAATTTCATCATGTAACGGTCTTACTCCACGAAACGATTGATATGCTCGACGTAAAGCCTGACGGTATCTACGTTGATGCGACTTTGGGTGGAGCGGGCCATAGCGAATATTTATTAAGTAAATTAAGTGAAAAAGGCCATCTCTATGCCTTTGACCAGGACCAGAATGCCATTGACAACGCGCAAAAACGCTTGGCTCCTTACATTGAAAAGGGAATGGTGACTTTTATCAAGGATAACTTCCGTCATTTACAGGCACGTTTGCGCGAAGCTGGTGTTCAGGAAATTGATGGAATTTGTTATGACTTAGGAGTGTCTAGTCCTCAGTTGGACCAGCGTGAGCGTGGTTTTTCTTATAAAAAGGATGCGCCACTGGACATGCGCATGAATCAGGATGCTAGTCTGACAGCCTATGAAGTGGTGAATCACTATGACTATCATGACTTGGTTCGTATTTTCTTCAAGTATGGTGAGGATAAATTCTCTAAACAGATTGCGCGTAAGATTGAACAAGCGCGTGAAGTCAAGCCAATCGAGACAACGACTGAGTTAGCAGAAATTATCAAGTCGGCCAAACCTGCCAAGGAGCTCAAGAAGAAGGGCCATCCTGCCAAGCAGATTTTCCAGGCTATTCGAATTGAAGTCAATGATGAACTGGGAGCGGCAGATGAATCCATCCAGCAGGCTATGGAGATGTTGGCTCTAGATGGTAGAATTTCAGTGATTACCTTCCATTCACTAGAAGACCGCTTGACCAAACAATTGTTCAAGGAAGCTTCAACTGTGGAAGTTCCCAAAGGTTTGCCTTTCATCCCAGATGATCTCAAGCCCAAGATGGAATTGGTATCCCGTAAGCCAATCTTGCCAAGTGCAGAAGAATTAGAAGCCAATAACCGCTCGCACTCAGCTAAGTTGCGTGTGGCCAGAAAAATTCACAAGTAAGAGGGAAAAATGGTAGATAAGAAAGAAACAACCAGTCAATTCTTGCAGAATCGTATAAAAAAATTCTCACGTGTGGAGAAGGCTTTTTATCTTTCCATCGCTTTTACGGCACTCGTTTTAGCAGTGAGCATTATCTTTATGCAGACACGACTCTTGCAAGTGCAAAGTGATTTGACAAAAATCAATGCGCAGATAGAGGAAAAGAAGACAGAGCTGGACGATGCCAAGCAGGAAGTGAATGAATTGATTCGTTCAGAGCGCTTGAAAGAAATTGCAGATAAAAAAGATTTGAAATTGAATAATGAAAACATCCGAACAGCGGAGTAAGATATGAAATGGACAGAAAAAATAACCCGATTTGCGGTAAAAAATCGTAAATCTCCAGCAGAAAACCGTAGGATAGTTGGCAAGTACCTCAGCTTTGTAGCTGTTGCCCTTTTCGGCCTCTTTTTGGCCAATTTTGCTTATATTATCGCAAAAGGTAATATATTTGGTACTGACTTGGTAAAAGAGGCTAAAAAGGTTCACCAAACCACTCGAACAGTTCCTGCCAAACGTGGGACTATCTATGACCGAAATGGAGTGCCTATTGCTGAAGATGCGACTTCCTATAACGTCTATGCTGTTATTGATAAAAAATACAAGTCAGCAACTGGAAAAATTCTTTATGTAGAGGATTCGCAGTTTAATAAGGTAGCTGAAGTCTTCCATAAGTATTTGGATATGGATGAAGCTTATGTGAAAGAGCAATTGGCTCAACCAAATCTGACCCAGGTTTCCTTTGGTGCAAAAGGAAATGGGATTACCTATGCCAATATGATGGCTATTAAAAAAGATTTGAAAGATGCTAGTGTGGAAGGAATAGACTTTACAACTAGCCCTAACAGAAGCTACCCAAATGGACAATTTGCTTCTAGTTTTATTGGGTTAGCCCAACTTCATGAAAATGAGGACGGCAGTAAGAGTTTATTAGGAACTTTTGGTCTGGAGAGTTCGTTAAATACCATTCTTGCTGGGACAGACGGTATTATTACCTATGAAAAAGACCGTGTAGGAAATATCGTACCAGGAACAGAACAGGTGTCGCAACAAACTGTGGATGGCAAGGATGTTTATACAACATTGTCTAGCCCGCTCCAATCTTTCATGGAAACTCAGATGGATGCCTTTCTAGAAAAAGTAAAAGGTAAGTATATGACCGCGACCTTGGTCAGTGCAAAGACCGGTGAAATCCTTGCTACCACCCAACGACCTACCTTTAATGCAGATACTAAGGATGGTATCACCAAAGACTTTGTTTGGCGTGATATTCTTTATCAAAGTAATTACGAACCAGGATCAGCCCTGAAGGTCATGACGCTAGCAGCTTCTATTGATAACAATACCTTCCCAGGTGGAGAATACTTCAATAGTAGTGAATTAAAAATAGCGGATGCGACAATTCGAGATTGGGATGTTAATGAAGGTTTGACGACTGGTGGGATGATGACTTTCTTACAAGGTTTCGCTCACTCCAGTAATGTTGGAATGAGTCTACTTGAACAAAAAATGGGAGATGCTACTTGGTTGGATTATCTAAACCGCTTTAAGTTTGGGGTTCCGACGCGTTTTGGTCTGACTGATGAGTATTCAGGTCAATTGCCTGCAGATAATATTGTTAATATTGCCATGAGTGCATTTGGTCAGGGGATTTCTGTAACGCAGACCCAGATGCTACGTGCTTTTACAGCCATTGCCAATGATGGCGTCATGCTAGAGCCTAAATTTATTACGGCCTTGTATGATCCAAATGATCAAACCGTTCGTAAATCTCAAAAAGAAATCGTAGGAAATCCCGTTTCGAAAGATGCAGCTAGCCAAACTCGTACTCACATGGTCTTGGTAGGAACGGATCCAGTTTATGGAACCATGCATAACCACAGTACAGGCAAGCCAACTATAACTGTTCCTGGTCAAAATGTAGCTCTCAAGTCTGGTACAGCCCAGATTGCCGATGAGAAAAATGGGGGTTACTTGGTTGGTACGACCAATTACATTTTTTCTGCTGTATCGATGAACCCTGCTGAAAATCCTGATTTTATCCTCTATGTGACGGTTCAACAGCCTGAGCATTATTCAGGTATTCAGTTGGGAGAATTTGCCACCCCAATCTTGGAGCGGGCTTCAGCTATGAAAGAATCTCTCAATCTTCAATCTCCAGCCAAGAATTTAGATAAAGTTACGACAGAGTCTTCTTATGCAATGCCTAGCATCAAGGATATTTCACCTGGTGAGTTGGCGGAAGCCTTACGCCGAAATATTGTGCAACCAATCGTTGTAGGTACTGGAACAAAGATTAAAGAGACTTCTGTAGAAGAAGGGACCAATCTTGCACCAAACCGACAAGTTCTCCTTTTATCGGATAAGGTAGAAGAAATTCCAGACATGTATGGCTGGAAAAAAGAAACTGCTGAGACCTTTGCTAAATGGTTGGATATCGAGCTGGAATTTGAAGGGTCAGGTTCTGTTGTACAGAAGCAAGATGTTCGGACTAATACAGCTATCAAAAACATTAAAAAAATTAAATTAACTTTAGGAGACTAATATGTTTATTTCCATCAGTGCTGGAATTGTGACATTTTTACTAACTTTAGTAGGAATTCCGGCCTTTATCCAATTTTATAGAAAGGCGCAAATTACAGGCCAGCAGATGCATGAGGATGTCAAACAGCACCAGGCAAAAGCTGGGACTCCTACAATGGGAGGTTTGGTTTTCTTAATTGCTTCTGTTTTAGTTGCCTTCTTTCTTGCCCTATTTAGTAACCAACTCAGCAATAATGTGGGAATGATTTTGTTCATCTTGGTTCTTTATGGTTTAATCGGATTTTTAGATGACTTCCTCAAGGTCTTCCGCAAAATCAATGAGGGGCTAAATCCCAAGCAGAAATTGGCTCTTCAGCTTCTAGGTGGTGTCATTTTTTACCTTTTCTATGAGCGCGGTGGCGATATGCTTTCAGTCTTTGGTTACCAAGTGCATCTAGGGATTTTCTATATTGTCTTCGCCCTTTTCTGGCTAGTTGGTTTTTCAAACGCAGTCAACTTGACAGACGGCATTGATGGTCTGGCTAGTATTTCAGTCGTGATTAGTTTGTCTGCATATGGAGTTATTGCCTATGTGCAAGGTCAGATGGATATTCTTCTGGTGATTCTAGCCATGATTGGTGGTTTGCTTGGTTTCTTCGTCTTTAACCATAAGCCTGCTAAGGTCTTTATGGGGGATGTGGGAAGTTTGGCTCTCGGTGGAATGTTGGCAGCTATCTCTATGGCTCTCCACCAAGAATGGACTCTCTTGATTATCGGAATTATTTATGTCTTTGAAACAACTTCAGTCATGATGCAAGTCGGCTATTTCAAACTGACTGGTGGTAAACGTATTTTCCGTATGACACCTGTCCATCACCATTTTGAGCTTGGAGGATTGTCTGGTAAAGGAAATCCTTGGAGCGAGTGGAAGGTTGACTTCTTCTTTTGGGGAGTAGGGCTTCTAGCAAGTCTCCTGACCCTAGCAATTTTATATTTGATGTAAGAATGGCACCCTGATGTTTCAGGGTGTTTTTACTTTTTAAAAAATATTGGTCAATTAAAGTCAAAATCCTTGACCTTTTCTGACTAATGTAGTATATTATGAACGTAAGGTAAATGAAAGCCTTACTAGAACACTTATTTAAAGTAAAATAGAAAGAGGTGGGGTCTATGTTTAATCTAGAAATCTTTAGAAGTAAAGATAGTCTACTCCTGCTTGAAAAAGAAAAACCAGAAATAGTACGTAGAGTAGCGATTTAGCTAGTCTAAATTTTTTAAAGAAAAAGTCAAAGATAGTCAATATCAGTAATAATAAATAACAAAAAGAGGTAAAGAATATGAACAACAACTTTAATAATTTTAACAACATGGATGATTTATTTAACCAATTGATGGGTGGTATGCGTGGATATAGTTCAGAAAACCGTCGTTACTTGATTAACGGCCGTGAAGTAACGCCTGAGGAATTTGCTCATTATCGTGCAACGGGTCAATTGCCAGGAAATGCAGAAACTGATGGACAAATGCAACAACAGGCTTCAGGTATGAAACAAGATGGTGTCCTTGCTAAACTCGGTCGTAACTTGACAGCAGAAGCTCGTGAAGGCAAGTTGGATCCTGTTATCGGACGAAACAAGGAAATTCAAGAAACATCTGAAATTCTATCACGTCGTACCAAAAACAATCCTGTTTTGGTCGGAGATGCAGGTGTTGGTAAGACAGCAGTTGTAGAAGGTCTAGCACAAGCCATTGTAAATGGAGATGTTCCAGCCGCCATTAAGAACAAGGAAATCATTTCTATTGATATTTCAGGTCTTGAGGCTGGTACTCAGTACCGTGGTAGCTTTGAAGAAAACGTTCAAAACTTAGTCAATGAAGTAAAAGAAGCAGGAAATATTATTCTCTTCTTTGATGAAATTCACCAAATTCTCGGTGCTGGTAGCACTGGTGTAGATAGTGGTTCTAAAGGGCTTGCGGATATTCTCAAGCCAGCTCTCTCTCGTGGTGAGTTGACAGTGATTGGGGCAACAACTCAAGACGAATACCGTAACACCATCTTGAAGAATGCTGCTCTTGCTCGTCGTTTCAACGAAGTCAAGGTCAATGCCCCTTCAGCAGAGGATACATATAAAATTCTTCAAGGAATTCGTGATCTCTATCAACAACACCACAATGTCATTTTGCCAGATGAAGTCTTGAAAGCAGCAGTGGATTATTCTGTTCAGTATATTCCTCAACGTAGCTTGCCAGATAAGGCTATCGACCTTGTCGATGTAACGGCGGCTCACTTGGCAGCTCAGCATCCAGTAACAGATGTTCATGCTGTTGAACGTGAAATTGAGGTAGAAAAAGACAAGCAAGAAAAAGCTGTTGAGGCAGAAGATTTTGAAGCAGCTCTAAACTATAAAACACGCATTGCAGAATTAGAAAAGAAAATCGAAAACCACACAGAAGATATGAAGGTGACTGCAAGTGTCAACGATGTGGCTGAATCTGTGGAACGAATGACGGGTATCCCAGTGTCACAAATGGGAGCATCAGACATCGAACGTTTGAAAGATATGGCTCATCGTCTGCAAGACAAGGTGATTGGCCAAGACAAGGCAGTTGAAGCTGTAGCTCGTGCCATCCGTCGTAACCGTGCTGGTTTCGATGAAGGCAATCGCCCAATCGGTAGCTTCCTCTTTGTAGGTCCAACTGGGGTTGGTAAGACTGAACTTGCTAAACAATTGGCGCTAGATATGTTTGGAACCAAGGACGCAATCATTCGTTTGGATATGTCTGAATACAGTGACCGCACAGCCGTTTCTAAGCTAATTGGTACAACAGCAGGATATGTGGGTTATGATGACAATAGCAATACCTTAACAGAACGTGTGCGTCGCAATCCTTATTCTATCATTCTCTTGGACGAGATTGAAAAGGCTGATCCTCAAGTGATCACTCTTCTCCTCCAAGTCTTGGATGACGGTCGTTTGACAGATGGTCAAGGAAATACGGTGAACTTCAAGAACACTGTTATTATCGCAACATCAAATGCTGGATTTGGCTATGAAGCCAACTTGACAGAAGATGCGGACAAACCAGAATTGATGGACCGTTTGAAACCATTCTTCCGTCCAGAATTCCTCAACCGCTTTAACGCAGTTATCGAGTTCTCACACTTGACGAAGGACGATCTTTCTAAGATTGTAGATTTGATGTTGGCTGAAGTTAACCAAACCTTGGCTAAGAAAGACATTGATTTGGTAGTCAGTCAAGCAGCTAAAGACTATATCACAGAAGAAGGCTACGATGAAGTCATGGGTGTTCGTCCACTCCGTCGTGTGGTTGAACAACAAATCCGTGACAAAGTCACAGACTTCCACTTGGATCACCTAGATGCCAAACACCTAGAAGCAGATATGGAAGACGGTGGTTTGGTTATTCGTGAGAAAGCTTAAGACAGAATTTTGAGCATAAAAAAGAAGGAACCAGCTGAAAAAAAACTGGTTCCTTTTTTTGTGTTTAGATGACATGGCGTTCAAAGGCATCATCTGAAATCCCTTGTTCTAGGATGAGTTTTGCCCATTCTTTAGCAGAAAAGAGGCTGTGGTCCTTATAGTTTCCGCAAGATTCGATGGTTGTACCAGGGACGTCTTCCCAAGTAGTAGTTTCAGCGATTTCCTTGAGCGAATCCTTGATAACAGCTGCGATTTCAGCACTAGTGTGACGTCCCCACATAATCATGTGGAAGCCTGTGCGGCAACCAAATGGTGAACAGTCAATCATACCGTCAATTCGGGTACGGATGAGTTTGGCTAAGAGGTGCTCGATAGTGTGAAGGCCAGCGGTAGGGATAGAGTCTTCGTTTGGTTGTACCAAGCGAATATCATAATTGGAGATAACGTCTCCCTTTGGTCCTGTTTCTTCCCCAATCAAGCGAACATAGGGTGCTTTAACAATGGTGTGGTCAAGTTCAAAACTTTCAACAATAACTTCTTTTGACATGGTAAATCCTTTCAGTTTTCTTCTTTCATTATAACACAAAGCTGGCTCCTGAGATAGAGAGAAAACCTCTCCAAGAGTGGAGAGGTTGAAATCTTTATTTACGATACAAGCGGTCGTATTGGTAGTAAGGGTCAAAGGTTACGTTGATACCCAATTTGCGAAGGACATTCTTGTCTTCATCAGTCAAGATGATGGTTGAGTGGGCTTCGCTTCCTTTGAGGTTACCAAGCTCTTCCATAGCACGAGCAGCATCAGGATTTTCTGTAGCTGTGATAGCAAGTGCAATCAGGATTTCATTTGAATGAAGGCGTGGATTGCGGCTACCGAGATGATCGATTTTAAGACCTTGGATTGGCTTAACAACTTCAGGCTCGATGAGTTTTACTTCTTTCACAATGTCAGCTGATTTCTTGATGGCGTTAATCAAGGCAGCTGCTGTAGGGCCAAAGAGTTCTGAGTTCTTACCTGTGACGATTTCCCCATTTGGCAATTCAAGGGCTAGGGCTGGTCCGCCAGTTTCTTCTGCTTTTTGACGTGCAGCAACAGCAACCTTACGGTCTGCAGGTGTGATACCGAGGTCATTCATAAGCAACTCGATTTTCTTGACAGCAGCTTCGCCAACTTTTTCGGCTTTAAAATCAAGAACAGTTTGATAGTAACGGCGTATGATTTCTTGTTTAGAGGCTTCGACAGCAGCCTCATCATCTGTAATAGCGAAACCAACCATGTTGACACCCATGTCTGTCGGAGAAGCGTATGGAGATTCGCCAAGGATACGTTCTAACATGCGCTTGAGCACTGGGAAAATTTCGATATCACGGTTGTAGTTGACAGTAGTTGCTCCGTAGGTTTGGAGATGGAAAGGATCAATCATGTTGACATCATCAAGGTCTGCTGTAGCAGCCTCGTAGGCCAAGTTGACTGGGTGATGAAGGGGAAGATTCCAAACTGGGAAGGTTTCAAATTTAGCGTAACCAGACTTGATGCCATTGATTTGGTCGTGGTACATATTGGACATACAGGTTGCCAATTTTCCAGAACCAGGTCCAGGAGCGGTTACGACGATCAAGTTGCGACTGGTTTTGATGTAGTCATTTTTCCCCATACCTTCTGGAGAAATGATGTGATCCATATCCGTCGGATATCCTTTGATTGGATAGTGAAGATAAGAATCAATTCCGTTTTTCTCAAGTTGGTTGCGGAAGGCATCTGCAGCTGGTTGACCAGCGTACTGTGTGATGACAACGGAGCCAACAAAAATTCCCAATTCATTGAATTTGTCAATCAGACGAAGAACTTCTTGGTCATAAGAAATGCCCAAGTCACCACGTGCTTTGGAATGTTCGATGTTGTTAGCATTAATGGCAATTACAACCTCGACTTGCTCTTTCAATTCTTGCAAGAGCTTGATTTTGTTGTCAGGCTCATAACCAGGAAGAACACGAGCAGCGTGAAAATCTTCTAACATTTTGCCACCAAACTCCAAGTAGAGCTTGCCGTCAAATTGGTTAATGCGCTCCAAAATGTGGTCGCGCTGTAGATTCAAATATTGTTCAGAACTAAAAGCTTGTTTTTTCATTTTTTTACCTCTGACCTCTATTATAATAAAAAAATGGAAGTTAGGAAACTATGGAGTTAAAAAAGGAATCAAAAAGATTAGGCAAACGCTTGCATAAAAATCTGAAAAGCGCTATCATAGACTGTAGATTATTAAAATAATGAGGTAAGAAGATGCAAGAAAAATGGTGGCACAATGCCGTAGTCTATCAAGTTTATCCTAAGAGCTTTATGGATAGCAACGGAGATGGAATTGGCGATTTGCCAGGAATTACCAGTAAGTTAGACTATCTAGCCAAGTTAGGAATTACAGCGATTTGGCTTTCTCCAGTTTATGACAGTCCTATGGATGATAATGGCTATGATATTGCTGATTATCAAGCGATTGCGGCTATTTTCGGGACCATGGAGGATATGGACCAACTGATCGCGGAAGCTAAGAAACGTGATATTCGTATCATCATGGACTTAGTGGTCAATCATACTTCAGATGAGCATGCTTGGTTTGTCGAGGCCTGTGAAAATCCTGACAGCCCTGAACGTGACTACTATATTTGGCGAGATGAACCCAACGACCTAGATTCTATCTTTAGTGGATCTGCTTGGGAATATGATGAAAAGTCGGGTCAGTACTATCTCCACTTTTTCAGTAAGAAACAGCCGGATCTCAACTGGGAAAATGAAAAACTTCGTCAGAAAATTTATGAGATGATGAACTTTTGGATTGATAAAGGCATTGGTGGTTTCCGTATGGATGTCATTGACATGATTGGGAAAATTCCTGACGAGAAGGTGGTTAATAATGGTCCTATGCTCCATCCTTATCTCAAGGAGATGAATCAAGCGACCTTTGGAGATCAGGATCTCTTGACAGTAGGGGAAACCTGGGGAGCAACTCCAGAGATTGCTAAGCTTTACTCTGATCCAAAGGGCCAAGAATTGTCTATGGTCTTCCAGTTTGAGCATATCTGTCTTCAGTATCAGGAAGGTCAGCCTAAATGGCACTATCAAAAAGAGCTGAATATCGCTAAGTTGAAAGAGATTTTCAACAAATGGCAGACAGAATTAGGAGTTGAAGATGGCTGGAATTCGCTTTTCTGGAACAATCATGACCTCCCTCGTATCGTCTCAATCTGGGGAAATGACCAAGAATACCGCGAAAAATCTGCCAAAGCCTTTGCCATCTTGCTTCATCTCATGAGAGGGACTCCTTATATCTACCAAGGTGAGGAGATTGGGATGACCAACTATCCGTTTGAAACACTGGACCAAGTAGAAGATATTGAATCCCTCAACTATGCGCGTGAGGCTCTTGAAAAAAGTGTTCCGATGGAAGAAATCATGGACAGTATCCGTGTCATTGGACGTGACAATGCCCGTACCCCTATGCAATGGGACGAGAGCAAAAACGCTGGTTTCTCAACAGGTCAACCTTGGTTGGCAGTGAATCCAAACTATCAAGCAATCAACGTTCAAGAAGCGCTGACAAATCCAGATTCTATTTTCTATACCTATCAGAAACTGGTTCAAATCCGTAAGGAGAATAGCTGGTTGATTCGAGCTGACTTTGAATTGCTTGATACGGCTGACAAGGTCTTTGCCTATATCCGTAAAGATGGGGACCGTCGTTTTCTAGTTGTGGCTAACTTGTCCAATGAAGAGCAAGACTTGACCGTAGAAGGAAACGTCAAATCGGTCTTGATTGAAAACACCGTGGCTCAGGAAGTCTTTGAAAAACAAATCTTAGCTCCATGGGATGCTTTCTGTGTGGAAATGACTGACTAAAAAGTGAGAACCTCAAGCTTATAGAGTTTGAGGTTTTGCTAAAAGTTTTTTAGAGAATTCTTTTAAATAGATTTTTTAGAATTTTCTAAAAAATCTGTCAAAAGCTCTTGCTTTTATAATAAAATAGGGTATAATAGTGAAAATACTATTTTGAAGGAGATTATTTATGCAATCGAAAAAGTGGCTCTTAGGAGCGGGAGTGACCTTGAGTGCGGCCCTTCTTTTGGCAGCTTGTGGTAAAAGTGATAAGAAAGCAGATGCCCCGAGGAGCTTTTCTTATGTTTATGCAGTGGATCCGTCTTCCTTGGATTATAGCGTTACGAGTAAAAGTTCTACTTCTGACGTGATTGGTAATGTTGTTGATGGTCTTTTAGAGAATGATAAATATGGGAATCTTGTTCCGTCTTTAGCAGAGGATTGGACTGTTTCAACCGATGGTTTGACTTACACTTACAAACTTCGTAAGGGGGTGAAGTGGTATACTTCTGAAGGAGAGGAGTATGCAGAAGTTAAGGCGCAGGATTTTGTTACAGGTCTGAAGCATGCAGCAGATGCTAAGTCAGATGGTCTTTCTTTGATTGAAAAATCAATCAAAGGTTTGGAGGCTTATGTTAGTGGTGAGACCAATGATTTTTCAACTGTAGGTGTTAAAGCTCTTGATGATTATACGGTAGAATATACCCTTAATAAACCAGAAAGTTTTTGGAACTCTAAAGTAACAACAGCAACCATGCTCCCTGTAAATGAAGAATTTTTGAATGCAACAGGCAAGGATTACGGAGCGCCAACCCCATCAAGTATTCTTTACAATGGTCCATATTTTTTGAAATCTTTGATTTCTAAATCTGTGATTGAATATGAAAAAAATCCTAACTATTGGGATAAGGAAAATGTCAAGATTGATAATGTAAAATTAACATTCTATGACGGATCAGATCAAGAATCCCTTATCCGTAGTTTCGCTACAGGAGCATATAATACAGCGAGACTTTTCCCAAATAGTTCAAGTTTTGCTTCTACCAAAGAGAAATATGGAGATCAGATTATTTATAGCCCTCAGGAAGCAACTAGTTATTACTTTACTTTTAACGTAAATCGTCAATCATATAATAAAACAGCCAAGACAGATGAAGGACAAAAGCTTTCTACAAAAGAAGCCATGCTGAATAAAAATTTCCGTCAAGCAATTAATTTTGCCTTCAATCGCCACGCCTATACAGCTCAATTAAACGGTGAAGAGGGTGCGGATAAGATTATTCGTAATAGTCTAGTGCCAGATAATTACGTTCAAGTAGCTGGGAAGACCTTCGGACAGTTGGCTCAGGATGAACTACTGAAATATGGAGAACAGTGGAAAGATGTGACTCTCACAGATGGTAAGGATACAATTTACAATCCAACAAAGGCCAAGTCTGCATTTGAAAAAGCGAAGTCAGAATTGCAAGCTAAGGGAGTGAGTTTCCCGATTCATCTAGATGTGCCAGTAGAACAGACAGATGTAGTTGCGGTGCAACAAACCAATTCGCTAAAACAATCAATTGAAGAAACGCTTGGAACGGAGAATGTGATTATAGATGTTCTTCAAATGACAGATAATGAGAAGGAAAGTATTACTTCTCAAGCTAAAGTTCCAACCCAAAAAGATTATGATTTGAACGGAACAGGTTGGGGACCAGATTACCAAGATCCAGCAACCTATCTCAATATTTTAGATGCTAAGAAGGGTTCTGCCTTGAAACATCTAGGTATAACAAAGGGCAAGGATCCTGAAGTTGTGGCAAAAGTTGGCTTGGATGAATACAAGAAGCTCTTGGATGATGCGGCTTCTGAGACAAGTAATCTTGATAAACGATACGAAAAGTATGCTAAAGCACAGGCTTGGGTTACTGATAGTTCACTTCTTATTCCAGTTGCTTCTTCAGGGGGCTCTCCTATGGTTAGTCGTACTGTTCCATTTACCAAAGCTTATTCACAGGTCGGTATTAAGGGGGATCCATTTATTTTTAAAGGAATGGAACTTCAAAATGATATTGTGACAACTAAAGAGTATGATGCGGCCTTCAAAAAGTGGCAAAAGGAAAAACTGGAATCGAATGCTCAGTATCAAAAGGATTTAGAAAAGCACATAAAATAACGTGAATGAGATTCTTGCTTTCGTTAGGTTATCAGTTAATTCATTGATATTTAAATGATAAATCGCATAAAAACAAGGGAGGACTGTATGAAAGACAGAAATCCTTTGTTTTTTTATGACTAAAGTTTATAAACTTTCATTCTAGAAATTCAATTAACTTTACAAATTCCCACTATTTTGGTAAAATAAGCTTATGTTACAAAATCTAACATAAAGGAGAGAAAAGATGAATACAAAAAAGCGTGCCCTTAGTGCAGGGCTGACTTTTGCAGCTACTTTGCTTTTAGTTGCTTGCGGACAATCAGGTTCAGATACAAAAACTTACTCATCAACCTTTAGTGGAAATCCAACCACATTTAACTATTTATTAGACTACTACGCTGATAATACATCGATTATAACCAACCTAGTTGATGGTTTGCTTGAAAACGACAACCATGGAAATCTAGTTTCATCTTTGGCAGAAGACTGGTCTGTTTCGAGCGACGGTCTGACTTATACCTATAAATTGAGAAAAGACGCCAAATGGTTCACAGCTGACGGTGAAGAGTACGCCCCAGTCAAGGCACAGGATTTTGTGACAGGTATCAAGTACGCGGTGGATAATAAATCACAGGCCATTGACTTGATTCAAAACTCGATCAAGGGCTTGAATGATTATATTACAGGAGCGGATTCTGACTTTTCTAAGGTTGGAGTGAAAGCCATTGATGACCATACTGTTGAGTATACTTTGGCGCGCCCAGAACCTTACTGGAACTCAAAAACAACCAACAGTATTCTTTTCCCAGTGAATGAAGAGTTTCTAAACTCAAAAGGGAAAGATTTTGGTACTCTATCTCCAGATAGCATTCTCTACAGTGGACCTTATTTGTTAAAAGATTTCACATCAAAATCATCGATCGAATATGTGAAAAATCCGCATTACTACGATCATGACAAAGTATCAATTGAACACGTGAAATTGGCTTATTTTGATGGTTCAGACCAAGAATTGACCATCCGTAACTTTGAAAGTGGAGCTTATTCTATCGCTGGGGTTTATCCAAATAGTTCTAACTTTGCCAAGACCAAGGAAAAATATAAGGATAATATTGTCTATAGCTTGCAGGACAAGACTTCTTGGTACTTCAATTTCAACGTTAACCGTAAGGCCTACAACCATACGTCTAAAACGACAGATGAGCAGAAGAAGTCAACTGAAACAGCTGTCTTGAACAAAAACTTCCGTCAAGCGGTGAATTTCGCCTTGGACCGCACAGCCTATTCTGCTCAGTCAAATGGAGAAGAAGCGGCTAGCAAGACCCTTCGTAACACCTTAGTGCCTCCTACATTTGTTCAAGTTGGAGACAAGACCTTTGGAGAAGTAGTCGCTTCTAAATTGGTCAACTACGGAACAGAATGGTCAGGTATTAACTTGGCAGATGCTCAGGATGCCTATTTTAACAAAGAAAAAGCCCAAGCAAAATTTGCGGAAGCTAAAAAAGAATTGGCAAGTCAAGGTGTGACTTTCCCTATTCACTTGGATGTGGCTGTTGATCAAACAAGTAAAAATGCTGTGACAGGTATGAACTCTGTTAAGCAGACCCTTGAGTCAGTTTTAGGTGCTGATAACATTGTCATTGATGTTCAGCAACTTTCAACAGATGATTTTAATAACGTAGCCTTCTTAGCACCGACACCAGCTGATCGAGACTACGATTTGAACTTTGATGGTTGGGTAGGTGACTACCAAGATCCGTCAACTTATCTCAATCCTTTCAATGCAGAGGATGGATTCTATCTCAAGATTTTTGGTCTAGATGCTCAGGAAGATAAAGCGAAAATTGCTAGTCTGGGTCTTGATACTTACACCAAGATGCTCAAAGATGCAGATAGCGAAAATAAAGATGTAGCCAAACGCTATGAAAAATACGCTGAAGCACAGGCTTGGATGATTGACAATTCTCTGATTATGTCAGCTATGTCAAGTGGTGGAACAGCATCTGTCACCAAAGTAACGCCATTTACAAGAGGTTATTCATTGGTCGGTATCAAGGGTGATGGCAATAACTACAAGTACATGAAACTGCAAAAAGATACTGTGACAACTAAACAGTATGAAGAAGCCAAGACCAAATGGGAGCAAGAAAGCAAAAAAGCAATCGAAAAAGCTCAAAAAGAAGCAGAAAATCATGTCAAATAGATGAGCGAGTTTCCGTAAGGGACCTCGTTTTTATGTTTATATAGTAAATTTATTGATGTAATTGGTTGCAAGTCAAAAAGAATGTTTCGGAAAGAAGATGAGAACGCCTTACTTAAGCGGATGTAGGCCACAAGTGTAGTTTTTTATGATATAATAAAATGAAATAAAAATTGATAATAGAGGTATATCGTGAGTAAATCTTCGAAGCGAGCTCGTCAGGGTAAAACAAAGATTATGATTAGTTGGGGGTTGCTAGCTATCTATGCAGTACTAGCAGTCTTTTTATTGTTTTTGATTTTCAAGTACAATATGCTAGCCTTCCGATATCTGAATATAGTAGTTACCGTCTTAATTGTAGCCTCAGCCATCTTGTGCTTCTTTTTAATTCGGTCCAAGAAAGCTAAGAATCTAACGCTGATTTTATTACTACTGGGTGTGTTAATCAATGGAACTTCCCTCTTTGCTGTAAGTCAGTTCATTGGCTTTACCAGTCGCCTGAATGCAACATCGAATTACTCAAATTATTCGATGAGTATTGCAGTGTTAGCAGATAGTCCAATTGATAATATCAGTCAGGTAACCAGTGTGATGGGGCCTACTGGGACGGATAAGGATAATATCCAACAGTTGATGAATGATCTGAAAGCGACTCAAAACAAGGAATTGACAGTCGAAGAAAGCAGTTCCTATCTTGCAGCCTATAAGAGTTTGTTAGCTGGAGATACAAAGGCGATCCTTCTAAACAGTGTCTTTGAAAATATTATCGAATCCGAATATCCAGACTATGCTTCAAAGATTAAGAAAATCTATACCAAAGAATTAACCAAGACGGTTGAAACTCCAAAAGATGTCAAAGGTGACAGTTTCAATGTTTATATCAGCGGAATTGATACCTACGGTCCAATTAGCTCGATTTCTCGTTCGGACGTCAATATCATTATGACAGTGAATCGCGAAACGAAAAAGATTCTCTTGACAACCACACCTCGTGATTCCTATGTTCCAATTGCAGATGGAGGCAACAACCAAAAAGATAAGTTAACCCATGCGGGGATTTATGGAGTAGATGCTTCCATTCATACCCTGGAAAATCTTTACGGTATTGACTTGAACTATTACGCTCGTTTGAATTTCACCTCTTTCTTGAAATTGATTGATTTACTTGGTGGAGTTGATGTCTATAATGATCAAGAGTTTACCGCTCATACAAATGGGAAGTTCTATCCTGTAGGGAAGGTTCATCTTGATTCGGAGCAAGCTTTGGGATTTGTACGTGAACGTTATTCCTTAGCTGATGGGGACCGAGATCGTGGCCGTAATCAGCAGAAGGTCATTGTCGCTATTTTGCAAAAGTTGACCTCTACAGAAGCTTTGAAAAATTATGACAGTATTATAAAGGGTCTACAAGATTCCGTGCAAACCAATATGCCGCTTGAAACCATGATGAACTTGGTCAATGCCCAACTTGAGAGTGGTGGAACTTATAAGATTAATTCGCAAGATCTTAAAGGAACAGGGCGTATGGATTTACCATCCTATGCCATGCCTGATAGCAACCTTTACATGATGGAGATAAGTGATAGCAGTTTAGAGTCGGTTAAGGCTGCAATCAATGATGTGATGGAAGGAAAATAAGACAAAATGATTGATATTCATTTGCATATCGTATTTAGTGTGGATGATGGTTTAAAATCTAAGCAAGAAAGCAAGGTCCTTTTGACAGAAGCTTATGGACAAGAAGTACGGACTTGAGATGTAAAACATGCAATTGTAACATCGATTAAAGTTATCCATCTTGTACAATTGCTACAACAGTTTGTTAAAAAATAAAAGGAGGGGGTTATGTACGATTATCTTGTCGTTGGTGCTGGTCTTTTTGGTGCAGTATTTGCCCATGAAGCAGCCCTAAAAGGAAAAAAAGTAAAAGTCATTGAAAAACGAGATCATATCGCGGGTAATATCTATACTCGTGAAGAGGAAGGAATTCAAGTTCATCAATATGGAGCTCATATCTTCCATACTTCTGACAAGGAGATTTGGGACTATGTAAATCAGTTTGCTGAGTTTAACCGTTACACAAACTCTCCTGTTGCTAATTATAAGGGTGAGATTTATAACCTTCCTTTCAATATGAATACCTTCAATAAACTTTGGGGAGTTGTAACCCCAGCAGAAGCACAGGCTAAGATTGATGAGCAACGTGCTGTTTTAAATGGCAAAACTCCTGAAAATTTGGAAGAACAGGCTATTTCTCTTGTAGGTACAGACATCTACGAAAAATTAATCAAAGATTATACAGAGAAACAGTGGGGCAAGCCAACTACGGAACTTCCAGCCTTTATCATTCGCCGTTTGCCAGTACGTCTGACCTATGATAACAACTATTTTAATGATACCTATCAAGGGATTCCAATAGGTGGTTACACTCAAATAGTTGAAAAAATGTTGGAACATGAAAATATTGATGTAGAAACAAATGTTGATTTCTTTGCTCATAAAGAACAATATCTGAAAGACTTCCCTAAGATTGTCTTTACTGGTATGATTGATGAATTCTTTGACTATAAGTTGGGTGAACTAGAGTATCGTAGTCTTCGTTTTGAAAATGAGACCTTGGATATGGAAAATTACCAAGGAAATGCAGTTGTGAACTATACGGATTCAGAAACTCCATATACACGTATTATTGAACACAAACATTTTGAGTTTGGGAATCAAGAAAAGACTATCATTACTAAAGAACATTCTAAAACATGGGAAAAAGGTGATGAGCCGTATTATCCAGTAAATAATGATCGTAATAATCATTTGTATAAATCATATAAAAAATTGGCAGATGAACAAGGGAATGTTATCTTTGGTGGTCGTTTAGGACACTATCGTTATTACGATATGCACCAAGTAATTGGAGCAGCTTTACAGTGTGTAAGAAATGAGTTAGATTAAACACCTAGAACTGTTACCAGTTGCTATTTACAAATATGATCAATAATTCCTTGACTACCTAATGTAGTTGAGGTATTTTTGATATTATTCATATTTTTGCAATCTTATTGTTTAAAAAATAATTTTCAAAAATTCAGAAAATTGTATTGACAGGACTCAAAAAAGGGGCTATAATGAATAAAAAAAAGGAGAAGACTATGAAAACAAGAAAAGTATTGGCTCTTGCGGGAGTAACTTTATTAGCAGCAGGTGTCTTAGCGGCTTGCTCGGGTGGTTCTGCTACTAAAGGTGAGCAGACTTTTGCATTTACATACGAGACACATCCAGATAATCTCAACTATTTGACAACTGGTAAGGCAGCGACTGCCGACATTACTAGTAATGTAATTGATGGATTGCTTGAAAATGACAAATACGGGAACCTTATTCCCTCAATGGCAGAGGACTGGTCAGTTTCTAAGGATGGATTGACTTACACTTATAAGATTCGTCAGGATGCCAAGTGGTACACATCTGAGGGAGAAGAGTATGCTCCTGTTAAGGCTCAGGACTTTGTAACAGGTCTTAAATATGCAACAGATAAGAAATCAGAAGCCCTATACTTGGTACAGGATTCAATCAAAGGTTTGGATGCATATGCTAAAGGGGAAAATAAAGATTTCTCTCAAGTTGGGATTAAAGCTCTTGACGATCAAACAGTCCAATACACTTTGAACAAACCTGAAAGTTTTTGGAATTCTAAAACAACTATGGGTGTCTTAGCGCCAGTCAATGAAGAGTTTTTGAACTCAAAAGGGGATGATTTTGCCAAAGCAACAGATCCAAGCAGTATCTTGTATAATGGTCCTTATTTGTTGAAATCCATTGTGACCAAATCTGCTGTTGAATTTGCGAAAAATCCTAACTACTGGGATAAGGACAATGTCCATATTGACAAGGTCAAATTGTCATTCTGGGATGGTCAAGATACTAGTAAGCCTGCAGAGAACTTTAAAGACGGTAGCCTTTCAGCAGCTCGTCTCTATCCAACAAGTGCAAGTTTCGCAGAACTTGAGAAAGAGATGAAGGACAATATTGTCTATACGCAACAGGACTCTACGACTTATGTAGTAGGAACAAACATTGACCGTCAGTCCTATAAATATACTTCTAAGACTAGTGAAGAACAAAAGACTTCAACTAAAAAGGCTTTGTTAAACAAGGATTTCCGCCAGGCTATTGCCTTTGGATTTGACCGTACAGCCTATGCTTCTCAGCTAAATGGACAAACTGGAGCAAGCAAAATCTTACGTAATATCTTTGTTCCACCAACATTTGTTCAAGCAGATGGTAAAAACTTTGGTGACATGGTCAAAGAAAAATTGGTCACTTATGGGGATGAATGGAAGGATGTGAACCTTGCTGATGCTCAAGATGGTCTGTACAATCCTGAAAAAGCTAAAGCAGAATTTGCTAAGGCTAAGACTGCTCTTCAGGCAGAAGGAGTACAGTTCCCAATTCACCTAGACATGCCTGTTGACCAAACAGCAACTACAAAAGTTCAGCGTGTGCAATCTATGAAACAATCTTTGGAAGCAACTTTGGGAACTGATAATGTCATTATTGATATTCAACAATTGCAAAAAGATGAAGTGCTTAATGTTACTTTATTCGCAGAAACTGCTGCCGGTGAGGATTGGGATCTTTCTGATAACGTTGGATGGGGACCTGACTTCTCAGATCCATCAACTTATCTTGATATCATCAAACCATCTGTAGGAGAAAATACAAGAACTTACCTAGGATTTGATTCAGGAAAAGACAATGAGGCGGCTAAGAAGGTTGGTCTCAATGATTATGATAAAATGGTCAATGAAGCAGGGGAAGAAACTACAGATGTTACAAAACGTTATAACAAGTATGCCGAAGCTCAAGCATGGTTGACAGATAGTGCCCTAGTCATTCCAACGACATCTCGTACAGGTCGTCCAATCTTGTCTAAGATGGTACCATTTACGATACCGTTTGCACTGGCAGGAAACAAGGGGACAAGCGAACCGCTCCGATACAAATACTTGGAACTTCAAGACAAGGCAGTTACTGCAGATGAATATCAAAAAGCTCAAGATAAATGGATGAAAGAAAAAGAAGAGTCCAATAAAAAAGCGCAAGAAGAACTTGCAAAACATGTGAAATAAGATAAAAAGAAGTTAGTTATTCGCTAGCTTCTTTTGGTTTATCGAAAATGAATTGGTGCCGGTCACCGCTTTTAGATATGACAGATCCTATTTTGTTGAAGAAAAAATCCTGAGCCTTTATTCTCAGGATTTTCTTTTATATTACTGTTGTGGTTGCTGTTGAACTTGTGGATTTTGTGGCGTTGGTTGTACTGGTTGTGTCGGTTGACCAGCCTGGCCAGCTTGTCCTTGATTAGGATCAGTTGCTGGGGCATTATTGGGTTGTTGACCAACCGTCGTAGTTGCCTGTGTAGTTGAACTTTCAGCTGTTGTGCTTGGAGTTTCTACCGTTTGTGTTTGTTGTGTTGCTGAATTATTCCATGTGTTCTTCGCGTTGTTCTGGAAGACGAATTCTCCATTTCGGAACAGGCCGTCTGGCATCGTCCAATCTCCAGGTTGATCATCTTCTGATAGATACGATATCATTGAGCGATAAACCTTAGCAGCAACTAGGAAACCATCTCCAACGATTGGAGTTAAACGATTTGAGTAACCAGTCCATACAGCCATAGAATACTTACGAGTATAACCTACAAACATTTCATCTGGAGCTACGTAGCCAGTGTTCTTGATATACTTTTCAATTTCGTCATCAGTATAGTTAGAAGTACCTGTCTTACCTGCTTGTGGAAGCCATGGTAGGTAAGCACCACGTCCGGTTCCGTAAGCTAAAACAGTTTTCATCATTTCGGTCATCATATAGGCAGTAGTTTCTTTCATAGCTCGTGTACCAGCATCTGAAAATTCTTTTTCACTACCGTCACTGAAGACGACCTTATTGATATACATTGGCTTGTGGTAAATACCACCGTTGGCAAAAGCAGCATAGGCTGCAGCCATTTTTTCACTACTTGCTCCGTATTGTTTATTAGATTCTGTTGTATTACTTGATATGGCGTTAGAATAATGCATATCTGGATAGTCAATTCCTAAACCATTTAAGAAGGTTTTTGCACGATTTAATCCAACTTTGTTGAGTGTTTCTACAGCAGGAACATTGCGAGATTGCTGTAGTGCATATTGCAGGGTGATATTACCGAAGTATCCTCTATCCCAGTTGTAGACAGGGGTATTTGTTCCAGGATAATTATACGGGATATCGCGTACAATGGTAGCAGTTGAGTCATAGATATCAAATTCCAAAGCAGGAGCATAATCAGTGATGGGTTTCATTGATGATCCCCAGTCACGATTGGTCTCCACAGCCTGGTTGGTGCCGAATGAAACATTACTTGCTTGATGACGAGCACCAAGTTGTGCAATAACGTTACCATTAGATACATCTACAATAGTCGAAGCTACTTGCATGTCATCATCAGGATAAGTGACATATTGGTCGGTGTTATAAACATCCCAGAGTCGTTGTTGGACATCTTTGTCCACATTTGTATAGACATCCATACCTGTAGTAAGAAGGTTGTAACCAGTTTCTTGTTCAACTTGGTCGATTACTTCTTTAAGGTAGTTGTCCATGTATGCAGGATAGCTGTTACCGGATTTCAGGCTTTGTAGACCATCGGTAACAGGGGTATTAATAGCTTTTTCATAATCTTCTGCACTAATGTATTTTTGCCCTTTCATTTCTGAAAGTACCAAGTTACGACGCTCTAGAGCAGCTTCTGGATGGGAATAAGGATCATATTGGTTTGGCGCTTGAGGCATTCCAGCCAAGAGTGCTAACTGTGGCAAGCTTAAGTCCTTCAAGTCTTTTCCATAGTAATTTTGGGCTGCGGTTTGCATTCCATAGTTACCGTTGGACATGTAGACTTTATTGATGTAATAGGTCAGGATTTCTTGCTTGGTTGCTTTTTGCTCTAGTTGAACGGCTAGCCAAGCTTCTTGAGCTTTACGTGACAAGGTTTGATCAGCAGTTGAAGTAGAAAAATAAGTCAATTTAATTAATTGTTGTGTCAAGGTTGAGGCACCTTGTAGACCTCCTCCTTGTAGATTTCTCAATGCTGCTCCCATGATACGAATAGTATCAACACCTCTATGATCAAAAAAACGGTGGTCTTCGATAGACACAATTGCCTTGACTAAGTCAGTAGGAATTTCATTTGCTTGAGCATTTACGCGACGTTCAGATCCAAGGTCAGCAATCAGTTCGTTTTTGTTGTCATAAATCTTGCTAGAGGTTGTCGCAACTAATTTACTTTCAGATAAGGCTGGAGCCTTGCTAACAAAGTAGAGGAAGGCTCCTCCACCTAATAGAAATAATGCGATAAATAAGGTAAGAAATGTAATTCCAATATACTTTAAGAATCGCAGAATAGTTTGTTTGTTCATCTTGTTTTACCACCTAGTAAATGTTCTTTGATAGTATCTAGATAGGGAATTTGAGGGAAAGCTCCTTGCTTTACTAAATATCCGTATTCTTTGATATATCCAAGTGGCATTGATTTTTGGCCCTTATCTTGATGATAAAAGCGAATCAAATCAAGTGCCGGCAACAAATAAGTTTCTTGTTGAGAAGAAAAATGAAGTAGTACGAAGCAAATCCCCTGCTGTTTTAGAACTTGTTCCATATGTTGAATCTGGTGAAGATGGAAGTTTTTCATTGGAATAGCATTCTTTTGTCGTGTTTCCTTGGCTTCAAAGTCAATGTAATGTCCTCTATACACGCCAGAGTAATCTGTTGTGGAAGCTTGTCTAAAATAGGCTTCTACAATTTTGGCTCGACTACGTTGAGGATAGTCTACTCGAACAATCTGAACAGGCGTTGGCTTTTTATGGATAACTGCCATGCCATGCGTAAGATAGTAGTCGTTTGTGGCGTTGATCATCTTTTCAAAAGTCATTCCTCGATTTGCGAAATTTTTTGGTTGAGAAATGGATGTTTGGCTTTTTTTTGATGAAATTTTATGAGGATAGTTGACCATATTTCTCCTTATTGGTACAATAACATCACTCTATTATACCATAAAAATAGAAAGAAAGGTGTAAAAATGACTACAGCTTTAATTATGGGATATTCTAATTTTGACTTGGGTTTGTTTTCTGACAAGGATCCTCGTCTTAAATTGATTAAAAAAGCGATACGTAGGGATTTAGAAGCTATGGCAGAAGATGGGGTGACTTGGCTTGTATTTACAGGGACTTTGGGCTTTGAATATTGGGTTTTAGAGGTTGCTCAGGAAATGAAGACCGAATACGGTTTCCAGTTGGCCACCATTTTTGCTTTTGAAACCCATGGGGAAAATTGGAATGAAGGCAATCAGATGAAACTGAGCCAATTTAAGCAGGTCGATTTTGTCAAATATGCCTATCCTAAATATGAACATATGGGGCAACTACGAGACTACCAACGATTTTTGCTGGAAAATACTGATTTAGCTTATTTTTTCTATGACCCAGAAAATGAGACCAAATTAAAATTTATAGACAATTTGATGAAAAATCAGGAAGGTTATCGCATAAAAAGGTTAACGTTTGAAGACTTAAATGAGTTAGTAGAAAATTTTTCTGAAAAGTAAGGCTTTGACCTTGATTTTTGTTTGCCTTTTTTTATATAATAATACTATTAGAAACCGAGAATGGAGAGAGAGATGGCAGGTATTATTTTTTCAGCGAAAGATATTTTCGAGCAAGAGTTTGGACGTGAAGTCCGTGGGTATAGTAAGGTTGAAGTTGATGAATTTTTGGACGATGTCATCAAGGACTATGAAACTTATGCTGCCTTAGTCAAGTCTCTCCGTCAAGAAATTGCAGAGTTGAAGGAAGAATTGTCTCGCAAACCTGAATCTGCACCGGTTCAAGCAGAACCACTTGAAATGACAGCAACAACTTCTATGACGAATTTTGATATTTTAAAACGTCTAAATCGTCTTGAGAAAGAAGTATTTGGTAAACAAATTTTGGATAACTCTGATTTATAAGAGCTTATTTGAAAAGTGCAATTTTTGGATAATCGCGTGAGGAGAATTTCTTTTCATGAGGAAAGTCCATGCTAGCACAGGCTGTGATGCCTGTAGTGTTTGTGCTAGGCGAATCCATAAGCCTAGGGACGAGAGATCGTTACGGCAGTCGAAATGGCTAAGTCCTTGGATAGGCCAGAGTAGGCTTGAAAGTGCCACAGTGACGGAGTCTTTCTGGAAACAGAGAGAGTGGAACGCGGTAAACCCCTCAAGCTAGCAACCCAAATTTCGGTCGGGGCATGGAGTACACGGAAACGAACGTAGTACTCTGACTGCTACCAGCTGTAAGCTGTTAGTGGTAGACAGATGATTATCGAAGGAAGTGGTCCTAGTCACTTCTGGAACAAAACATGGCTTATAGAAAATTGCATATAGGTTGGGGCTGAGAAAACTTTCTCAACCTCATTTTTTAAAGTGGACATATAGAAAGGTCTTATAAGACTGTAACATGAAAAAAGAATTTAATTTAATCGCTACTGCTGCAGCGGGTCTTGAGGCTGTCGTTGGTCGTGAGGTGCGAGAGTTGGGCTACGATTGTCAGGTTGAAAATGGACGTGTTCGTTTTCAAGGAGACGTGAGAGCCATTATCGAAACCAACCTCTGGCTTCGGGCAGCAGACCGTATCAAGATTATCGTAGGAACTTTTCCAGCTAAGACTTTTGAGGAGCTCTTTCAAGGAGTTTTCGCCTTAGATTGGGAAAATTATTTACCGCTTGGAGCTCGGTTCCCAATTTCAAAAGCTAAATGTGTGAAATCTAAATTACACAATGAACCCAGTGTTCAGGCTATTTCAAAGAAGGCCGTTGTCAAGAAATTGCAGAAACACTACGCCCGCCCAGAAGGTATTCCTCTGATGGAGAATGGTCCTGAGTTTAAGATTGAGGTTTCTATTCTGAAAGACATAGCAACTGTCATGATTGATACGACAGGCTCCAGTCTCTTTAAACGTGGCTATCGTACCGAAAAGGGTGGTGCTCCTATCAAGGAAAATATGGCGGCAGCCATTTTGCAGCTCTCTAACTGGTATCCAGACAAGCCTTTGATTGATCCAACCTGTGGTTCAGGAACTTTCTGTATCGAGGCAGTTATGATTGCTAGGAAGATGGCTCCTGGTCTTCGTCGCTCCTTTGCCTTTGAGGAATGGAACTGGATTAGTGATCGCTTGATTCAAGAAGTGCGTACAGAAGCGTCTAAGAAAGTGGATCGTGAGCTTGAGCTAGATATCATGGGCTGTGATATCGATGCACGTATGGTGGAAATTGCTAAGGCCAATGCTCAGGCAGCAGGTGTTGTAGGAGATATTACCTTTAAGCAGATGCGCGTGCAGGATTTGCGTTCTGATAAAATAAATGGAGTGATTATCTCTAACCCACCTTATGGTGAACGCTTGTCAGATGATGCAGGGGTTACCAAGCTTTATGCTGAAATGGGTCAAGTATTTGCACCGCTGAAAACGTGGAGCAAGTTTATCCTAACTAGTGATGAAGCCTTTGAGACCAAATACGGTAGTCAGGCAGATAAGAAACGTAAGTTGTACAACGGAACCTTGAAAGTGGATCTGTATCAATATTTTGGTCAGCGTGTTAAACGCCAAGAGGTAAAATAGAAAGGTTATACTCATGAGTAAGAAAAGACGGAATCGTCATAAAAAAGAAAACCAAGAACCGCGATTTGATTTTGATGAAGCAAAAGAGTTAACAGTTGGTCAAGCTATTCGTAAAAATGAAGAAGTGGAAGCAGGAGTCTTGCCTGAAGATTCCATTTTGGACAAGTATGTCAAGCAACACAAAGATGAAATCGAAGCAGATAAGTTTGCGACTCGCCAATACAAAAAAGAGGAGTTAATCGAAACACAGAGTCTGGATGACTTGATTCAAGAGGTGCGTGAAGCTGTAGAGGAGTCAGAAGCCTATTCAGAGGAAGTTCTATCGTCTGAAGCTATCTTACCTCCACTGCCTCTGGACGATGAGGATAAAGACTGGGATCCTATAGTACTAGAGGATGAAAATTCAGCAGAAATGACTGGGGAAGTGGAAGAGGAGAAAAAACTTTCTCGTCTGGATCAAGAGGACCCAGAAAAGAAAAGTAAAAAAGGTTTTGTTTTGACCGCTTTGGCGCTCGTATCAGTGGTTATCTGTGTCAGTGCTTATTATGTCTATCGTCAAGTGACCCGTTCGACCAAGGAAATCCAGACTTCTCAATCAACTACAAATACGCAGTCAGATGTAGAAGAATTCAATAATTTATATGATGGCTTCTATACAGATAGCAATAAAACTGCTTTGAAGAATAGCCAGTTTGATAAACTGAGTCAACTTAAGACCTTGCTTGATAAGCTGGAAGGTAGTCGTGAACATACCCTTGCCAAATCTAAGTATGATAGTCTAGCAACGCAAATCAAGGCCATTCAAGATGTCAATGCACAATTTGAAAAACCAGCTATTGTGGATGGTGTCTTGGATACCAATGCTAAAGTCAAATCGGATGCTAAATTTACAGATATTAAAACTGGAAATACGGAGCTTGATAAAGTTCTAGATAAGGCTATCAGTCTTGGTAAGAGCCAGCAAACAAGTGCTTCAAGCTCAAGTTCAAGTGAAACTAGCAGCTCAAGTTCTCGTCAAGCAAGTGAAAATACTGCTAGTGAAACAAGCCCAAGTAGTTCAAATACGGCATCAACTGAAACTAGAAGTACCCGCAGTGAAGTCAATATGGGTGTATCAAGTGCAGGAGTTGCTGTTCAAAGAAGTGCGAGTCGTGTTTCTTATAACCAGTCAGCTATTGATGATAGCAATAATTCTGCTTGGGATTTCGCGGATGGTGTTTTGGAACAAATTTTAGCGACTTCACGCTCACGTGGTTATATCACTGGTAACCAATACATCCTTGAACGTGTCAATATCGTTAATGGCAATGGTTATTACAACCTCTACAAGCCAGATGGAACCTATCTCTTTACCCTTAACTGTAAGACAGGATACTTTGTTGGAAATGGTTCTGGACATGCGGATGACTTGGACTACTAAGCAGTCGTTACAAAATTCTTTCTTTTCAAAAGTAAAAATGATAAAATAAAACAAATCAAACAAGAGGAGTGTCAAATGACAAAAGCTAACTTTGGTGTTGTTGGTATGGCCGTAATGGGTCGTAACCTTGCCCTTAATATTGAATCTCGTGGTTACACAGTTGCTATTTACAACCGTAGTAAAGAAAAAACTGAAGATGTAATTGCTTGCCATCCTGAAAAGAACTTTGTACCAAGCTATGACGTTGAAAGTTTTGTAAACTCAATCGAAAAACCTCGTCGTATCATGCTCATGGTTCAAGCTGGACCTGGTACAGATGCTACAATTCAAGCCCTTCTTCCACACCTTGACAAGGGTGATATCTTGATCGACGGAGGAAACACTTTCTACAAAGATACAATCCGTCGTAATGAAGAATTGGCAAACTCAGGTATCAACTTTATCGGTACTGGAGTTTCTGGTGGTGAAAAAGGTGCCCTTGAAGGTCCTTCTATCATGCCTGGTGGACAAAAAGAGGCCTACGAATTGGTTGCGGATGTTCTTGAAGAAATCTCAGCTAAAGCACCAGAAGATGGCAAACCATGTGTGACTTACATCGGTCCTGATGGAGCTGGTCACTATGTGAAAATGGTTCACAACGGTATCGAGTATGGTGATATGCAATTGATCGCAGAAAGCTATGACTTGATGCAACACTTGTTAGGCCTTTCTGCAGAAGATATGGCTGAAATCTTTACTGAGTGGAATAAGGGTGAATTGGACAGCTACTTGATCGAAATCACAGCTGATATCTTGAGCCGTAAAGACGATGAAGGCCAAGATGGACCAATCGTAGACTACATCCTTGATGCTGCAGGTAACAAGGGAACTGGTAAATGGACTAGTCAATCATCACTTGACCTTGGTGTGCCATTGTCACTCATCACTGAGTCAGTATTTGCACGTTATATTTCAACTTACAAAGAAGAACGTGTGCATGCTAGCAAGGTTCTTCCAAAACCAGCTGACTTCAAATTTGAAGGAGACAAGGCTGAGTTGATTGAAAAAATCCGTCAAGCCCTTTACTTCTCAAAAATCATTTCATACGCACAAGGTTTTGCGCAATTGCGTGTAGCTTCTAAAGAAAATAACTGGAACTTGCCATTTGCAGACATCGCATCTATCTGGCGTGATGGCTGTATCATCCGTTCTCGTTTCTTGCAAAAGATTACAGATGCTTACAACCGTGATGCAGACCTTGCTAACCTTCTTTTGGATGAGTACTTCTTGGATGTTACTGCTAAGTACCAACAAGCAGTGCGTGATATCGTAGCTCTTGCTGTTCAAGCTGGTGTGCCAGTGCCAACTTTCTCAGCAGCTATTACTTACTTTGATAGCTACCGTTCAGCTGACCTTCCAGCTAACTTGATCCAAGCGCAACGTGACTACTTTGGTGCCCACACTTACCAACGTAAAGACAAAGAAGGAACATTCCACTACTCTTGGTATGACGAAAAATAAGTAGGTCTGCCATGGGGAAACGGATTTTATTACTTGAGAAAGAACGAAATCTAGCTCATTTTTTAAGTTTGGAGCTCCAAAAAGAGCAATACCGAGTTGATCAGGTTGAGGAGGGGCAAAAAGCCCTCTCCATGGCTCTTCAGACAGACTATGACTTGATTTTATTGAATGCTCGTCTGGGGGATATGACAGCCCAGGATTTTGCAGACAAGCTGAGTCGGACTAAGCCAGCCTCAGTGATCATGGTCTTGGACCATCGCGAAGAATTGCAAGATCAGATTGAGACAATCCAACGCTTTGCCGTTTCTTACATCTATAAGCCGGTTATTATTGACAATTTGGTGGCTCGTATTTCAGCAATTTTCCGAGGTAGGGACTTCATCGACCAACACTGTAGTCAGATGAAGGTTCCAACGTCTTACCGTAATCTGCGTATGGATGTAGAACATCATACCGTTTATCGTGGCGAGGAGATGATTGATCTGACCCGTCGTGAGTATGACCTTTTGGCTACTCTTATGGGAAGCAAGAAAGTTCTGACTCGTGAGCAGTTGTTGGAAAGTGTCTGGAAGTATGAAAGTGCGACCGAAACAAATATCGTGGATGTCTACATCCGTTATCTACGTAGCAAGCTTGATGTAAAAGGTCAAAAAAGCTACATTAAAACAGTACGTGGTGTTGGTTACACCATGCAAGAATAGAAAGCAGCTGCAGTTATGTAACTGCTTTTTTTGAGGGGTGTTCTATATATTGACATGTAGTTTGGTCTTTGCTATAATCAGCTATGGAGGATAGGTCTAATGAAAATCATAAAAAAATTGATGCAAATTACATTAGCAGTCTTTTTCTTCGGTTTGCTAGCAACAAGTGCAGTACTGGCGGATGATGCTGATTCAGAAGGCTGGCAATTTGTCCAAGAAAATGGTAGAACCTACTACAAGAAGGGGGAACTCAAAGAAAAGGCCTGGCGAGTGATTGATGGCAAGACCTATTATTTTGATCATGTATCAGGAGAAATGGTTGTCGGCTGGCAATATATCCCGTTTCCATCTAAAGGTAGTACAATTGGTCCTTACCCAAATGGTTTAAGATTAGAATCTATGCCAATGCCACAATGGTATTACTTTGGTCAAGATGGGGTACTACAAGAATTTGTTGGTAAGCAAGTTTTAGAGGCAAAAACTGCTACAAATACCAACAAACATCATGGGGAACAATATGATAGTCCAGCAGAGAAACGAGTCTATTATTTTGAAGATCAGCGTAGCTATCATACTTTAAAAACTGGTTGGGTTCATGATGAGGGACACTGGTATTATTTACAGAAGGATGGTGGCTTCGATGCTCGTATCAACAGTTTAACGGTTGGGGAGCTAGTACGTGGCTGGACCAATGATAACTCAACTTGGTACTATCTAGATCCAACAACTGCTACAATGCAAACTGGTTGGAAACAACTTGGCAATAGGTGGTACTACCTTCGTTCATCAGGAGCCATGGCGACGGGTTGGTATCAGGAAGGCTCAACTTGGTATTATTTAGACCAGTCAAATGGTGATCTGAAAATTGGTTGGCAAAACCTTGGTAACAAGTGGTACTATCTCCGTTCATCAGGAGCTATGGCAACAGGCTGGTTCCAGGTCGGTAGTAAATGGTACTACGCTTATAGCTCAGGTGCCTTGGCAGTGAATACCACTGTAGATGGCTATTCTGTCAATTATAATGGCGAATGGGTTCAATAATGAAAGAGGCGATTGTGAAGGAAACAATCGCTTTTTTTGTGAAAATATAATAAAATAGATAGGAAAGAATAAATATTTGTATGAAAAAATGAGACGGCTTTTTCGTCTAGTAAAAGGAAAAAATGACAAAAAAAATTGGTGTCGGTCAGGCACATAGTAAGATTATTTTAATAGGGGAGCATGCGGTCGTTTACGGTTATCCTGCCATTTCCTTGCCTCTCTTAGAGGTGGAGGTGACTTGTAAAGTAGTTCCTGCAGCGAGTCCTTGGCGTCTCTATGAGGAGGATACCTTGTCCATGGCAGTTTATGCTTCACTGGAGTATTTGGATATCAAAGAATCCTGCATTCGCTGTGAGATTGACTCGGCTATTCCTGAAAAACGGGGAATGGGTTCGTCAGCTGCTATTAGCATAGCAGCCATTCGTGCAGTGTTTGACTACTATCAGGCAGAACTGCCTCATGATGTACTAGAAATCTTGGTCAATCGGGCGGAGATGATTGCCCATATGAATCCAAGTGGTTTAGATGCTAAGACCTGTCTCAGTGACCAGCCTATTCGATTTATAAAGAATGTAGGATTTACAGAGCTTGAGATGGATTTATCTGCCTATTTGCTGATTGCTGATACGGGTGTTTATGGTCATACTCGTGAAGCCATCCAAGTGGTTCAAAGCAAGGGCAAGGATGCCCTACCGTTTTTGCATGCCTTGGGAGAATTAACACAGCAAGCAGAAGATACGATTTCACGAAAAGATGCTGAAGGATTGGGACGAATCCTCAGTCAAGCGCATTTACATTTAAGAGAAATTGGTGTCAGTAGCCCTGAGGCGGATTCTCTAGTTGAAACGGCTCTTAGCCATGGTGCTCTGGGTTCCAAGATGAGCGGTGGTGGGCTAGGAGGCTGTATCATAGCCTTGGCAGCCGATTTGACACACGCACAAGAACTAGCAGAAAGATTAGAAGAGAAAGGAGCTGTTCAGACATGGATAGAGAGCCTGTAACAGTACGTTCCTACGCAAATATTGCCATTATCAAATATTGGGGAAAGAAAAAAGAAAAAGAGATGGTGCCTGCTACTAGCAGTATCTCTCTGACTTTAGAAAATATGTACACAGAGACGACTTTGTCATCTCTACCGACGGATGCGACTGCTGATGCCTTTTATATCAATGGTCAGTTACAAAATGAGGTTGAGCATGCCAAGATGAGCAAGATTATTGACCGCTACCGTCCAGATGGTGATGGCTTTGTTCGTATTGATACTCAAAACAATATGCCTACCGCAGCGGGCTTGTCTTCAAGTTCTAGTGGTTTATCCGCCTTAGTTAAGGCTTGCAATGCTTATTTCAAGCTTGGCTTGGATAGAAGTCAGTTGGCACAGGAGGCTAAGTTTGCCTCAGGTTCTTCCTCTCGGAGTTTTTATGGACCGCTAGGTGCCTGGGACAAGGATAGCGGGGAAATTTACCTTGTAGAGACAGACTTGAAACTAGCTATGATTATGTTGGTGCTAGAGGATAAGAAAAAACCAATCTCTAGCCGTGACGGGATGAAACTTTGTGTGGAAACCTCGACGACCTTTGATGACTGGGTGCGTCAGTCTGAGAAGGAGTATCAGGATATGCTGGTTTATCTCAAAGAGAACGACTTTGCTAAGGTTGGGGAATTAACGGAGAAAAATGCCCTGGCTATGCACGCTACGACCAAAACAGCATCACCAGCCTTTTCTTATCTGACGGATGCAAGCTATGAAGCCATGGACTTTGTCCGCCAGCTTCGTGAACAAGGGGAAGCCTGCTACTTTACTATGGATGCAGGACCCAATGTCAAAGTCCTCTGTCAAGAGAAAGACTTGGAGCATTTGTCAGAAATCTTCGGTCAACGTTATCGCTTGATTGTGTCAAAAACAAAGGATTTGAGTCAAGATGATTGCTGTTAAAACTTGCGGGAAACTTTATTGGGCAGGTGAATATGCTATTTTAGAGCCCGGACAGTTGGCCTTGATAAAGGCTATTCCCATCTATATGAAGGGCGATATTGCTTTTTCTGATAGTTACCGTATCTACTCAGATATGTTTGATTTCGCAGTTGATTTGACGCCAAATCCTGACTATAGCTTGATTCAAGAAACAATTGCTTTGATGAATGGCTTCCTCGCTGATCGTGGGCAAACCTTGCGACCTTTTTCTTTGGAAATTCGAGGAAAAATGGAACGAGAAGGGAAAAAGTTTGGTTTAGGCTCTAGTGGCAGCGTCGTTGTCTTGGTTGTCAAGGCTCTGCTAGCTCTGTATAAGCTTTCGGTTGATCAGGAGCTCTTGTTCAAGCTGGCTAGCGCTGTCTTGCTCAAGCGCGGAGACAATGGTTCTATGGGGGACCTTGCCTGTATTGTGGCAGAGGATTTGGTTCTCTACCAGTCATTTGATCGCCAGAAGGTGGCTGCTTGGTTGGAAGAAGAAAACTTAGCGACTGTTTTAGAGCGTGATTGGGGCTTTTCAATCTCACACGTACAACCTGCCCTAGAATGTGATTTCCTAGTGGGATGGACCAAGGAAGTGGCTGTATCGAGTCACATGGTCCAGCAAATCAAGCAAAATGTCAATCAGAGTTTTTTAAGCTCCTCAAAAGAAACGGTGGCTGCTTTAGTAGAAGCCTTGGAGCAGGGGGAATCAGAAAAAATTATCGAGCAAGTAGAAGTAGCCAGCCAGCTTTTAGAAGGCTTGAGCACAGATATTTACACGCCTTCGCTTAGACAGTTGAAGACAGCTAGTCAAGATTTGCAGGCTGTTGCCAAGAGTAGCGGTGCTGGTGGTGGTGACTGTGGCATTGCCTTGAGTTTTGATGAGCAATCAACTGAAACTCTAAAAAACCGTTGGGCCGATCTGGGGATTGAGCTCTTATACCAAGAAAGGATAGGACATGACGACAAATCGTAAGGATGAGCACATCCGCTATGCCCTTGAGCAGAAAAGTTCCTATAATAGCTTTGATGATGTGGAGTTGATTCATTCTTCCTTGCCTCTTTACGACCTGGATGAAGTCGATCTGTCGACAGAGTTTGCTGGTCGAAAGTGGGACTTTCCTTTTTATATCAATGCTATGACGGGTGGAAGCGATAAGGGAAGAGAAATCAATCAAAAGCTGGCTCAGGTGGCGGAAGCCTGTGGTATTTTATTTGTAACGGGTTCTTATAGCGCAGCCCTCAAAGATCCAGCAGATGACTCTTTTTCTGTCAAGTCTGATCATCCAAATCTCCTTCTTGGAACCAATATTGGATTGGACAAGCCTGTCGAGTTAGGCCTTCAGACTGTAGAAGAGATGAATCCTGTTCTCTTGCAAGTGCATGTCAATGTTATGCAGGAATTGCTCATGCCTGAGGGAGAAAGGAAGTTCAGAAGCTGGCAATCGCATCTGGCAGACTATAGCAAGCAAATCCCCGTTCCGATTGTCCTCAAGGAAGTGGGCTTTGGAATGGATGTGAAGACCATCGAGAGAGCCTATGGATTGGGTGTTCGAACTGTTGACCTATCAGGTCGTGGCGGTACCAGCTTTGCCTATATCGAAAACCGTCGCAGTGGTCAACGTGACTACCTCAATCAATGGGGCCAGTCTACCATGCAAGCCCTTCTCAATACCCAAGACTGGAAAGACAAGGTCGAACTCTTGGTTAGTGGAGGCGTTCGCAATCCACTGGATATGATTAAGTGCTTGGTCTTTGGTGCTAAGGCTGTAGGACTGTCTCGAACAGTTCTGGAATTGGTTGAAACCTATTCAGTTGAAGAAGTGATTGGCATTATCCAAGGCTGGAAAGAAGATCTACGCTTGATCATGTGTGCCCTTAATTGTGCCACCATAGCAGATTTGCAAAAAGTAGACTATCTTCTTTATGGAAAATTAAAAGAAGCAAATGATCAGATGAAAAAGGCGTAACCACCGCCTTTTTTCCATCCTCAGACTGAGGTGACTTTTTTGAATTGTGATAAAATAGAAGGGAGAGGATGCACTATGAGAAAATTTAAAATCTTTTTATTTATTGAAGCTTGTCTTTTGACAGGAGCTCTGATTTTGATGGTATCAGAGCATTTTTCGCGTTTTCTGCTGATTTTATTCCTCTTTTTACTTTTGATTCGCTATTACACTGGTAAAGAGGGCAATAATCTTCTTTTAGTAGTGGCAACCATTCTCTTCTTTTTTATCGTCATGCTCAATCCTTTTGTGATTCTAGCTATTTTTGTTGCGGTTATCTATAGCCTCTTTCTACTTTATCCGATGATGAACCAAGAAAAAGAGCAGACCAATTTGGTTTTTGAAGAGGTGGTTACGGTTAAGAAGGAGAAAAATCGTTGGTTTGGAAATCTTCATCATTTTTCAAGCTACCAGACTTGCCAGTTTGATGATATCAATCTCTTTCGCCTCATGGGCAAGGATACAATTCATCTAGAGAGGGTCATTCTAACCAATCATGACAATGTCATTATTCTCAGAAAGATGGTAGGAACGACCAAAATCATTGTACCTGTAGATGTGGAAGTCAGTCTTAGCGTTAACTGTCTCTATGGTGATTTGACTTTTTTCAACCAGCCCAAGCGAGCCCTCCGCAATGAACACTATCATCAAGAAACAAGAGACTATCTCAAGAGTAACAAGAGTGTCAAGATTTTCTTGACCACTATGATTGGCGATGTGGAGGTGGTCAGAGGATGAAAAAACAAGCCTATGTAATGATTGCTCTCACCTCCATCCTGTTTGTCTTATTTTTCTCCCACAGCTTGCTGGACATCCTTGACTTTGACTGGTCTATTTTCTTGCACGATGTCGAAAAAACAGAAAAATTTGTCTTTTTGTTGTTGGTATTCAGCATGTCCATGACCTGTCTTTTAGCCCTGTTTTGGCGAGGTGTCGAAGAGCTTTCTTTACGAAAAATGCAGGTTAATCTCAAGCGTTTGTTGTCAGGGAAAGAAGTGGTTCAGGTTGCTGATCCAGATTTGGATGCCAGTTTCAAGTCCTTGTCAGGCAAACTTAACCTCTTGACAGAGGCTCTTCAAAAGGCTGAAAATCAAAGTCTTGCCCAAGAAGAGGAAATCATCGAGAAAGAACGAAAGCGGATTGCTCGGGATTTGCACGATACTGTCAGTCAGGAGTTGTTTGCGGCCCACATGATTTTGTCAGGTGTCAGTCAGCAGGCTTTGAAATTGGATAGAGAAAAGATGCAGACCCAGTTGCAGAGTGTCACAGCTATTTTAGAAACAGCCCAGAAGGATTTGCGGGTCTTACTCTTGCATTTGCGACCAGTTGAACTGGAGCAAAAGAGTCTGGTTGAAGGAATCCAAATTCTCTTAAAAGAGCTTGAGGACAAGAGTGATCTCAAGGTCAGTCTCAAGCAAAATGTATCTAAATTGCCTAAGAAAATCGAGGAGCATATCTTCCGTATTCTGCAAGAATTGATCAGCAATACCCTCCGCCATGCCCAGGCCTCTTGTCTGGATGTCTATCTCTATCAGACAGATTTTGAATTGCAACTGAAGGTGGTGGACAATGGAATTGGTTTTCAGTTAGCGAGTTTAGATGACTTGAGTTATGGACTCCGCAATATCAAGGAGCGGGTTGAAGATATGGCAGGGACGGTTCAGTTATTGACAGCTCCCAAGCAAGGGCTGGCAGTTGATATCCGTATTCCCCTGTTAGATGAGGAATGATAAAGGAGTAAAGATGAAAATTTTACTAGTAGATGACCACGAAATGGTCCGATTGGGCTTGAAAAGCTACTTTGACCTCCAAGACGATGTAGAAGTTGTGGGCGAGGCGGCAAACGGGTCTCAAGGGATTGATTTGGCCTTGGAACTGCGTCCAGATGTCATTGTCATGGATATTGTCATGCCTGAGATGAATGGAATTGACGCGACCTTGGCTATCCTCAAAGAATGGCCTGAAGCCAAGGTTTTGATTGTGACTTCGTACTTGGACAATGAAAAAATCATGCCTGTTTTAAATGCTGGTGCTCGGGGCTATATGCTCAAGACTTCTAGTGCAGACGAATTACTCCATGCAGTCCGTAAGGTGGCTGCTGGGGAGCTTGCCATTGAGCAAGAGGTCAGCAAGAAGGTCGAATACCACCGCAATCACATAGAACTACATGAGGACTTGACTGCGCGTGAGCGAGATGTTCTCCAACTCATCGCCAAGGGCTACGAAAATCAGCGTATCGCAGACGAACTTTTTATCTCTCTCAAGACGGTCAAGACCCATGTGTCTAATATCCTAGCCAAACTTGAAGTCAGCGATCGTACCCAGGCTGCAGTCTATGCCTTTCAGCACCACTTGGTGGGGCGTGAGGAGTTTTAGATGAGTCTAACAGATTTACTTGTTGAGCTAGAAGCAGCAAAAGATTCAAAAAAGGCAGGACCCATGGAAGCCTATATGCGCCATCAATTTTTCTTCCTAGGTATTGCGGCTCCTGAAAGAAATGCACTCTATAAAAAATACTTTCCAAAAGCGAAAAAAACAAAGATTATCGATTGGAATTTTGTAGATACTTGCTGGAGAAAGGAACCTAGAGAATACCAATATGTAGCTGCTAATTATTTGAAAGCAATGCAGTCTTATCTAACGGAGAACGATTTACCTAAGCTTGAGCAGTTAGTCGTCACAAAATCCTGGTGGGATACCGTAGATATCCTAGACCGAGTAGTAGGGAGTTTGGTGTATGACCGCCCTGAACTAGAAGAAATAATCTTAAAATGGAGCCTGTCAGACAATATCTGGCTGAGACGAGTCGCTATTGACCACCAGTTGTTAAGAAAAGAGAAGACCAATGTTCAATTAATGGAAAAGATTCTGCTTCATAACTTGAACCAAACAGAATTCTTTATCAATAAAGCCATTGGCTGGGCTCTAAGAGATTACTCCAAAACCAATCCAACTTGGGTAGCAGGCTTCATTGAGAAAAACAAGGAAAGAATGGCTGACCTTAGTATCAAAGAAGCAAGCAAGTACCTCTCCCATCATTGAAAAGCGCATTCATTACTTGAAAAAAGTCGCCCATTTATGTTATAATAGACTGTATTTAAAAAATTTTAAGGAGAAATGACAGAATGTCTGTATCATTTGAAAACAAAGAAACAAACCGTGGTGTCTTGACTTTTACTATCTCTCAAGACCAAATCAAACCAGAATTGGACCGTGTCTTCAACTCAGTGAAGAAATCTCTTAATGTTCCAGGTTTCCGTAAAGGTCACCTTCCACGTCCTATCTTCGACAAAAAATTTGGTGAAGAGTCACTTTACCAAGACGTTATGAACGCTCTTTTGCCAAATGCTTATGAAGCAGCTGTAAAAGAAGCTGGTCTTGAAGTGGTTGCTCAACCAAAAATTGACGTAACTTCAATGGAAAAAGGTCAAGACTGGGTTATCACTGCTGAAGTCGTTACAAAACCTGAAGTAAAATTGGGTGACTATAAAAACCTTGAAGTATCAGTAGATGTTGAAAAAGAAGTAACTGACGCTGACGTTGAAGAGCGTATCGAACGCGAACGCAACAACTTGGCTGAATTGGTTATAAAGGAAGCTGCTGCTGAAAACGGCGACACTGTTGTTATCGACTTTGTTGGTTCTATCGACGGTGTTGAATTTGACGGTGGAAAAGGTGAAAACTTCTCACTTGGACTTGGTTCAGGTCAATTCATCCCTGGTTTCGAAGACCAATTGGTAGGTCACTCAGCTGGTGAAACTGTTGATGTTATCGTAACATTCCCAGAAGACTACCAAGCAGAAGACCTTGCAGGTAAAGAAGCTAAATTCGTGACAACTATCCACGAAGTAAAAGCTAAAGAAGTTCCAGCTCTTGACGATGAGCTTGCAAAAGACATCGATGAAGAAGTTGAAACACTTGCTGAATTGAAAGAAAAATACCGCAATGAATTGGCTGCTGCTAAAGAAGAAGCTTACAAAGATGCAGTTGAAGGTGCAGCAATTGATAAAGCTGTAGAGAACGCTGAAATCGTAGAACTTCCAGAAGAAATGATCCACGAAGAAGTTCACCGTTCAGTAAATGAATTCCTTGGAAACTTGCAACGTCAAGGTATCAACCCTGACATGTACTTCCAAATCACTGGAACTACTCAAGAAGACCTTCACAAACAATACGAGGGAGAAGCTGAGTCACGTACGAAGACTAACCTTGTTATCGAAGCAGTTGCCAAAGCTGAAGGATTTGACGCTTCAGAAGAAGAAATCCAAAAAGAAATCGAGCAATTGGCGGCAGACTACAACATGGAAGTGGCACAAGTACAAAGCTTGCTTTCAGCTGATATGTTGAAACATGATATCACAATCAAAAAAGCTGTTGAATTGATCACAAGCACAGCAACAGTTAAATAATCTTAATAAACAAAAATCCCACCTGAATTGGTGGGTTTTCTTATGCACTATTTTCCAAAAATCTCTTTGAGGTCTGCATCTGTAATCCCAATCATGGCGGGGATGCTATCCCAGTTTTCTTCGGTTAGGATGTAGGATTGTTCAGAGGTACTTGATGTTGCAGTTTCAGAGACAGCTGGTTTATTATCTTCGACATTTTCCAATAGATCACTGAAGCGTTCAATCAGATAGGTTTTTCGGGCAGTTCCGATGTGCTGGGTAGCATAATCGAAGGCCTGTAATTCGCCTAGTAAGATAAGCTTGCTTTTGGCGCGTGTAATGGCTGTATAGATGAGATTGCGCTCCAGCATACGTCGGCTAGCACTGGTGATAGGTAGGATGACAACAGGGAACTCACTTCCCTGGGACTTATGGATACTCATGGCATAGGCCAAGCGAATTTTGTACCATTCGTTACGTGGGTAAGAGATCTCGTTGCCATCAAAATCAATGACAATCTCGTCTTGTTTCGACTCGGTGTATTTTCCAGGAATCAGGTCTGTGATAGCTCCTAAATCTCCATTGAAGATATTGATTTCAGCATCGTTGACCAAGTGAATGACCTTATCTCCTTTACGATAGTGGCACTGGGGAACTTCAAAACTGAGTTGGTCTTTTTGTGGTGGATTGAGAAGGTCTTGCATGAGCTGATTGATAGCATCAATTCCTGCAGTCCCTCGGTACATGGGAGCCAGAACTTGGATATCACGGGCAGGGATGCCGCTTCTGAGGGCAGCGCCTAAGATTTTCTCAATCGTAGCAGGGATATGACCACTAGCGATTTCAAAGTAGGAACGGTCAGCTTTCTTCTGGGTGAAATCAGCTGGCAAGATTCCCTGTCGAATCTGACTAGCTAGGGTGACGATAGTTGATTCTTCGCTTTGACGGTAAATTTTTTCCAAGCGAGTCTGAGGAATCAAGGGAATATGAAGCAGATCCGCTAGAACCTGTCCAGGGCTGACAGACGGCAGCTGGTCGCTGTCGCCCACGATGAGGATCTTACTGTTAGAAGAGATATTGGAGAAGAGTTGATTGGCCAGCCAAGTATCCACCATGGAAAATTCATCTACGATGATAAAGTCAGCATCCAGATAATCTTCCAGATGACTGGTATCATCGTCACCTGTCATTCCTAAATGTCGGTGTATGGTCGCGCTAGGCAAGCCTGTTAATTCATTCATGCGCCGAGCAGCTCGACCAGTTGGAGCAGCAAGAAGAATCGGCAGATTGCTTTTTTTCCTGATGTCAAGTCCTTCTAAAAGAGCATAAACAGCGATGATACCATTGATAACCGTTGTCTTACCAGTACCAGGCCCACCTGTCAGGATAAAGACCTTGTTCTGGATAGCGTCGCAGATAGCCTGTTTTTGAATATTATCATACTCAATCCCCAGTTCCTCCTCGACAGTAGCTATATGTTTTTGAATGGTTTCTAAATCCTGGCTCTTCTGTTTTCCTTTTTCAAGGATACGAACCAAGTGGCTGCGGATACCTTCCTCAGCGAAAAAGAGGCTGTTGTCAAAAATTTTGGTATCAACCTGCTGAACCTTGTCTTCTTCAATCAGGTAGGAGAGTTCTTGGGCCACTTGGCTGGGGTCCAGTTCCACGGGACGAGAAGATTCAAGGAGAGTTAGGGTTTGTTCTAGTAAATCCCGTGCTTCAACATAGGTGTCCCCTGTTTCCATACAGGCCTGAAAAAGACTATGTACTAGACCGGCGCGGAAGCGTTCAGGAGCCTGACTTTCGATACCTAGTTCCTCCGCTAATTGGTCAGCAATGGTAAAGCCCAAACCCTTGATATCCTCGACCAGTTGGTAGGGATAATTTTCAACAACATCAAGAGTTTCTTCCTTGTAAAAGTCTTGAATCTGGAAGGCTAGTTTATTGGGAATGCCGTAGTTGGCAAGTTTGGCCAAAACCATCTCGGTTCCGTAGTTGAGGCGGAGGGTGGAGACGAAAGACTCGCGATTTTTGGCAGAGAGTCCTGCGATACCTTCTAACTTTTCTGGGTATTGCAGAATTTCGTCAATGGTATTGTCGCCATAGGTATCCACAATTTTCTGAGCAGTCTTGAGACCAATCCCCTTGAAATGGCTACTTGAAAAGTACTTAACCAAGCCCTTGCTAGTTGGTTTTGCGCGTTCATAACGGCTGATTTGCAGTTGTTCCCCATACTTGGAGTGCTGGACAATTTGCCCCCAAAAAGTATAGTCTTCTCCCTCAATCACGTCAGCCATGGTACCCGTGACAATGATTTCAAAATCATCAAAATCCTCTGCGTCTGTATCGTCGATTTCTAGGAGGAGGATGCGATAAAAATTGCTGGGATTTTCAAAAATAATCCGTTCAATGGTTCCTGAAAAATAAACTTCCATAAGATTCCTTTGCATGAATAGGTGAGAGTTGGGGGGGTATTATAGTCAATAAACGATTACTTCTCACGATAGAAGAAGAGGCTGAGATTGGTGATTCTCGGCCTCTTAGGTCTCTTAAAATGTTCCGATACGGGTGATTGGCCAGAAGCGGAATTTGGCTTCCCCTGTGATATCTTTTGCTTTGAAGGTACCTACGTGGCGGCTATCGCTCGAAACTAAGCGGTCATCTCCGAGGAGAAGGTATTCTCCTTCTGGAACTGTAAAGCTAAAGTTTGTATTGTAGTTGACATCAACTGTGAAGGCTTGGGCTTTTTCAGCGATACTTCTAAAGAAAGTTCCTTTATTTCCTTCAAATCCCTTGCCTGAGTAGGTGCTTTGGAGTTTGTCATCCTTGAAGCGTTTGATATAGTCAGCTAGGTAAGGTTCATCTGTCTCTTTGTCATTGATGTAAAGTTTATCATTTTCGTAACGAATGGTATCACCAGGCATTCCGATGACACGTTTGACAATGTCCTTATTACCATCTTCCTCATGGGCAACCACGATATCAAAACGGTCAATAGGGAGGTGTTTGACGACAAAGAGGATTTCGCCATCCGCTAGGGTAGGATCCATGGAATGCCCTTCTACTCGAACATTGCTCCAAAAAAAGATACGACTTAAAGCTAGTAATGACAGAATTAGGAGGAACAATCCCCACTCTTTTAAGAAATTTTTAAATGAATTCATAACTTACCTTTCTAAGCGTTTTTTCGCTTTTTCAGTATTTTTAAAGTGCAGTTTGGCGCAGAAATTGAGTCCTTGCATACCATAGGCTTGCAAAATCTGGCTAGCCACCTTGTCAGAAGCCGTTCCAGCTCCACTTGGGAGCTGATAGCCAAGTTCTCGTCCCAGATTTTCAAGATTTTCCAGAAAAAGATCACGCGCAATGATAGAAGAAACTGCGACAGCCAAGTATTTGCCCTCAGCCTTTTCTTCTAAGCTGATAGGCTTGCTGAAACGATTGGCCTCTTGTGCCAAGTACTTGTCATAATTTTTAGCACTGGTAAAGGCATCAATCACAATTTTCTCAGGCTGAATACCTTTTTGAAGAAGGAGATAGATAGCCTGGTTATGGAGGGCTACCTTAACAGAAACAGCGTTGTAGCGGTCTCCGATGACCTCGTTGTACTTGCTTGGTGAGAGAAGCAGTGCCTGGTGCTGGATTTTTTCTTTGAGGATAGGGGCAATCTGACGGATCTTTTGGTCGGTCAGATTTTTAGAATCCCCCACACCGAGTTTTCGCAAGAAGGCATGCTGGTCAGGTGTGACAAAGGAAGCCACAACTGCAAGTCCACCAAAGTAGGAACCATTTCCCACCTCATCTGTCCCAATCAAAGGGAAATTTTGTCCGCTGGTTTTCCCTAGAACCTGATAGCCAAAGAAACTGGCGTATTGCTCAGCCCCTTCACCCTGAAGCAAGACCTTTCCAGAAGTATAGATAGAAGCCGTTGCCTGAGGCAGTTTCAAAAAGTAGCGGATATAGGGGTTCTTACTGGGAGCCAGACTGGTTTGATAGTGTTCAAGAAAAGCCTGAATCTCCTTTTCGCTTGGTGTGAGTGTTATACTTGCCATAGTTTCTATTGTACCATAAAAGCAGGCAAATTTGTAAAAACTGACAAAATTAGCGAATTTTGGTATAATATCGTGAGGTGAATTTTATGGCAAATCTAAATCGATTCAAATTTACATTCGGGAAAAAATCCTTAACCTTGACAACCGAGCATGATAACCTTTTTATGGAGGAAATCGCTAAGGTTGCGACAGAAAAATACCAAGCAATTAAAGAACAAATGCCAAGTGCAGACGATGAAACAATCGCTCTTTTGTTGGCAGTCAACTGTTTGTCAACTCAACTCAGCCGTGAGATTGAATTTGACGATAAGGAGCAAGAGTTAGAAGAACTCCGTCACAAGCTTGTGACTTGTAAGCAAGAGCAGAGCAAGATTGAGGATTCCTTATGATTTCACTCCTTCTTCTATTGGTCTTGGCTTGGGGATTCTATATCGGCTATCGGAGAGGCCTTCTCTTACAGGTTTATTACCTGATTTCAGCCATGGCATCTGCTTTTGTGGCTGGCCAGTTTTACAAGAGGCTGGGAGAGCAATTCCATTTATTGCTCCCTTATGCAAATCCGCAGGAAGGTCAGGGGACTTTCTTTTTCCCATCGGATCAACTCTTCCAGTTGGATAAGGTCTTTTACGCAGGTATTGGCTACTTGCTTGTATTTGGGATTGTCTATAGCATCGGTCGTTTACTTGGTCTCTTGTTACACTTACTTCCTAGTAAAAAACTGGGTGGCAAGTTGTTCCAAGTTTCAGCAGGGATCTTGTCCATGTTGGTGACCTTATTTGTCTTGCAAATGGCCTTAACTATACTAGCTACCATTCCCATGGCAGCTATACAAAATCCTCTTGAAAAGAGTATCGTCGCAAAACATATCATCCAGAGCATACCAGTAACAACTAGTTGGCTCAAACAAATCTGGGTGACAAATTTAATCGGATAAAAAGGGCAGGAGTTTTCCTAGCCCTTTGTTTACAGATTGACTAGAATCTATCAGAATGTAAAAAGCTAATACTCTTCGAAAATCTCTTCAAACTACATCAGCTTCGCCTTGCCGTAGATATGGTTACTGACTTCGTCAGTTCTATCTACAACCTCAAAGCAGTGCTTTGAGCAACCTGTGGCTAGCTTCCTAGTTTGCTTTTTGATTTTCATTGAGTACAATACACCTAGACATTCAAAGACAAGGAAATAAAGATGAACAAAAAAATACTAGAAACATTAGAGTTCAATAAGGTTAAGGCCTTGTTTGAACCCCATTTGTTGACCGAGCAGGGCTTGGAGCAATTGAGACAGCTTACTCCGACTGCCAAAGCAGATAAAATCAAACAGGCTTTTGCTGAGATGAAGGAAATGCAGGCTCTTTTCGTCGAGCAACCGCATTTCACCATTCTCGCAACTAAGGAAATTGCAGGAGTCTGCAAGCGGTTGGAGATGGGAGCGGACCTCAATATCGAGGAGTTCCTACTCTTGAAGCGCGTGCTTCTGTCTAGCCGAGAGCTGCAAAGTTTTTATGCCAATCTGGAAAATGTCAGCTTGACAGAATTAACCCTCTGGTTTGAGAAATTACACGATTTTCCTCAATTACAAGGAAATCTTCAGGCCTTTAATGATGCAGGTTTCATTGAAAATTTTGCCAGTGAAGAATTGACGCGAATCCGTCGAAAAATCCATGATAGCGAGAGTCAGGCCCGCGATGTCTTACAAGACTTGCTCAAGCAAAAATCGCAGATGTTGACAGAAGGGATTGTTGCTAGCAGAAATGGCCGTCAGGTTTTACCAGTCAAAAACACCTACCGCAATAAGATTGCAGGTGTCGTTCATGATATTTCTGCTAGTGGAAATACCGTCTACATCGAACCCCGTGAGGTGGTCAAACTGAGCGAAGAAATTGCTAGTCTGCGAGCAGATGAGCGCTATGAAATGCTTCGAATTCTCCAAGAAATTTCTGAGCGTGTTCGCCCTCATGCGGCTGAAATTGCCAATGATGCTTGGATTATCGGCCATCTAGACTTGATTCGTGCCAAGGTCCGCTTTATCCAAGAAAGGCAAGCAGTCGTTCCTCAGCTGTCAGAAAATCAGGAGATTCAACTGCTCCATGTCTGCCATCCTTTGGTCAAAAATGCCGTCGCAAATGATGTCCATTTTGGTCAAGATTTAACAGCCATTGTTATCACAGGTCCCAATACTGGTGGTAAGACCATCATGCTCAAAACCCTGGGCTTGACGCAGGTTATGGCTCAGTCAGGGTTGCCGATTTTAGCAGACAAGGGAAGTCGTGTTGGTATTTTTGAAGAAATCTTTGCCGATATTGGCGATGAGCAATCTATTGAGCAGAGCTTGTCTACCTTCTCTAGCCACATGACCAATATCGTGGATATTCTTGGAAAGGTCAACCAACATTCCCTCTTACTCTTGGACGAGTTGGGTGCTGGTACAGATCCTCAAGAAGGAGCCGCTCTTGCCATGGCTATTCTGGAGGACCTTCGCCTGCGTCAAGTCAAGACCATGGCGACCACCCACTATCCCGAACTCAAGGCCTATGGTATCGAGACAGCCTTTGTGCAAAATGCCAGCATGGAGTTTGATACTGCGACTCTTCGCCCGACTTATCGCTTTATGCAGGGCGTTCCTGGCCGAAGCAATGCCTTTGAAATTGCCAAACGTCTAGGCCTATCTGAAGTTATCGTAGGGGATGCCAGTCAGCAGGTTGATCAGGACAATGATGTCAACCGAATCATTGAACAACTGGAAGAGCAGACGCTAGAGAGTCGTAAACGCTTGGACAATATCCGTGAGGTGGAGCAAGAAAATCTCAAGATGAACCGTGCTCTCAAAAAGCTCTACAACGAGCTTAATCGTGAAAAGGAAACCGAGCTCAACAAGGCGCGTGAACAGGCTGCTGAGATTGTGGACATGGCCCTCAGTGAAAGTGATCAGATTCTCAAAAATCTCCACAGTAAATCTCAACTAAAACCTCATGAAATCATTGAAGCCAAATCTAAGTTAAAAAAATTGGCTCCTGAAAAAGTAGATTTGTCTAAAAACAAGGTCCTTCAAAAGGCCAAGAAAAAACGAGCTCCAAAGGTGGGAGATGATATTGTGGTTCTCAGTTATGGACAGCGTGGTACCTTGACAAGTCAGCTTAAGGATGGTCGCTGGGAAGCCCAAGTCGGTTTAATCAAGATGACCTTGGAAGAGAAAGAGTTTGACCTCGTTCAAGCCCAACAAGAAAAGCCAGTCAAGAAGAAACAAGTCAATGTCGTGAAACGGACCTCTGGTCGTGGTCCACAAGCAAGACTGGATCTTCGAGGTAAACGTTATGAAGAAGCCATGAATGAGCTAGATGCCTTCATCGACCAAGCCCTGCTTAATAATATGGCGCAAGTTGATATCATCCATGGTATCGGCACAGGTGTCATCCGTGAAGGTGTCACTAAATACCTACAAAGAAACAAACATGTCAAGAGTTTCGGCTATGCCCCACAAAATGCTGGAGGTAGCGGGGCAACTATTGTCACCTTTAAAGGATAAGAAATATTTCGGAATTTATAAAGTAAAAACTGTTGAACTAATTTTTACTAATAAACACATTGACAAAAGCCAACATTTTTTGTAAAATAAGAATCAATTAAATACCAACACCGAATGAAGTTTAATAGAAGTGGAGAATCGTTTGATTTTCCATGACTGTAAATGGACGGAACTCTGGAGAGACCGTAAAGGCACCGAAGGGGCAAGGCAGGCAACTGCTCAAACTCTCAGGTAAAAGGACAGAGCTAGGATAGACAGCTTTTTAGCATTTATCTAAGCATTCCAGAGTACATGTATCTTGCATGTGCTCTTTCTTTTGGGGTTGAAAAGATAGGAGAATAGAATGTTAGAATTGCTTAAATCAATTGATGCTTTTGCTTGGGGTCCACCCCTCTTGATTTTATTGGTTGGGACAGGGATTTACCTAACTGCCCGTCTAGGACTTTTGCAGATTTTGCGTCTGCCAAAGGCCTTCCAGCTTATTTTTACTAAGGACAAGGGGCATGGCGATGTATCCAGTTTTGCGGCCTTGTGTACAGCACTCGCAGCGACAGTTGGTACGGGAAATATTATCGGGGTGGCGACGGCTATCAAGGTCGGTGGCCCAGGAGCCCTCTTTTGGATGTGGATGGCTGCTTTCTTTGGAATGGCAACTAAGTATGCGGAAGGATTATTAGCCATTAAATACCGCACCAAGGACGACCATGGTGCAGTAGCGGGAGGTCCGATGCACTATATCCTTCTAGGGATGGGAGAAAAGTGGCGACCACTTGCCATCTTCTTTGCCCTAGCAGGTGTTCTAGTAGCTTTGTTGGGAATAGGAACCTTCACTCAAGTCAACTCGATTACAGAATCTATCCAAAATACAACAACTATTTCGCCAGCCATCACAGCTCTTGTGTTGTCTGTATTTGTAGCAATTGCAGTCTTTGGTGGTCTCAAGTCCATTTCAAAGGTTTCAACTACTGTTGTTCCTTTTATGGCCATCATCTATATTTTGGGAACTCTTACAGTTATTTTCTTTAATATTGGGAAAATCCCTGCCACAATCGCTTTAATCTTGACATCAGCATTTAGTCCTGTTGCTGCGGTAGGTGGATTTGCCGGTGCTAGCATTCGGATGGCTATTCAAAATGGTGTAGCGCGTGGCGTGTTCTCAAACGAATCTGGTCTGGGTTCTGCTCCCATTGCAGCGGCTGCGGCTAAGACAAATGAACCAGTGGAGCAAGGATTGATTTCCATGACAGGAACCTTTATTGATACCCTTATTATCTGTACCTTGACTGGTTTAACCATCTTGGTAACTGGTGTTTGGAGTGGCGACTTAAATGGGGTTGCCTTGACTCAGTCAGCCTTCTCAACAGTCTTTTCAAACTTTGGACCTGCCCTTTTGACCATCTTCCTTGTGCTCTTTGCCTTTACAACGATTCTAGGTTGGAACTATTACGGAGAACGTTGTTTTGAGTTTCTCTTTGGGGTTCGCTTTATCTGGCTCTACCGTGTGGTCTTTGTGCTCATGGTTCTGTTGGGAGGATTTATCGAGTTGGATATGGTTTGGATTATCGCAGATATTGTCAATGCCTTGATGGCTCTGCCAAACTTGATTGCCCTCTTAGTCTTGTCGCCGGTCGTTATTGCTGAAACTAAAAAGTATTTTAATAAATAATGAAATCACACATCGCGTGTGATTTTTTTCTTTCATAAAAAATTTCTATCGGTGCAATTTAAAATATATATTATACACGGTATAGAATCTGTGATAGACTAGGTTTCAACAAAATGAAAAGAGGTCTTATGATGACAACATTTACTATCCATACAGTCGAATCAGCACCAGCAGAAGTGAAAGAAGTTCTTGAAACAGTAGAAAAAGATAACAATGGTTATATTCCCAACCTAATCGGCCTCTTGGCAAATGCACCAACTGCCTTAGAAGCCTACAGAACTGTCGGAGCTATCAATCGTCGCAACAGCCTGACACCCGTTGAGCGTGAAGTGGTGCAGATCACGGCAGCCGTGACCAATGGTTGTGCCTTCTGTGTCGCAGGTCACACAGCCTTTTCAATCAAACAAATCCAGATGAACGATGACCTTCTGCAAGCCCTTCGCAATCGTACTCCAATTGAAACAGATCCTAAATTGGACACCCTAGCTAAGTTTACCTTGGCAGTTATCAATACCAAGGGTCGTGTAGGAGATGAAGCCTTGGCTGAGTTTCTAGAAGCTGGATACACCCAACAAAATGCTTTGGATGTGGTTCTTGGTGTCAGCCTAGCAAGCCTCTGTAACTATGCCAACAACCTAGCTAATACCCCAATTAATCCAGAATTGCAACCTTATGCCTAATTCATATCTGAGTAAAATGAAGTCTGAAATAATCGGACTTCTTTTTTTTAAGTCCTCATTTAAGCGCTTTTATGCTATACTGAAACTAACATGATTATTGGAGGTTAGGATGAAAAAACTCCCTTTGGTATTTTCTGGTTGTTTGCTAGGTTTGGCAGGAGCTGGAAATCTTATTTTAGATACGTTGCCGGTTCTGTCCTATCTATTGAGTCTGACAGGTTTGGTTTTGTGGCTCTTTTTTCTGCTTCTTCATCTCTTTAATTGGAAAGAAACAAAGCAAGAATTGACCAAGCCTCCTCTTTTGTCAGGAATGGCGACCTTTCCCATGGCTGGGATGATTTTATCGACTTATGTCTTTCGAGTCTTCCCTCATTTCCCTTTGGTAGCGCAAGGACTTTGGTGGTTTTCATTTCTCTTGGATTTGTTCTTGATTGCTGGTTTCACCATTAAATTTGCCTATCCGGGGCGGAGGGTTCATGCGACTCCTAGCTGGACGGTTCTCTATGTGGGGATAGCAGTAGCAGCCTTGACCTATCCTCTTGTAGGTATCATCGAAATTGCCTATGCGACCTTGAGTTTTGGTTTTCTCCTAACCTTCTATCTCTATCCCCTTATTTATAGCGATTTAAAGAAACATCCGCTCCCACTAGCCTTGCTTGGGCAAGAAGGAATCTACTGTGCTCCTTTCTCTCTACTCTTGGCTTCTCTGGTTCGGGTTGGAGGAGCCAGCCTACAAACCTGGGTCTTGATTGTCATGATCTTGCTTTCTCAATCCTTCTTTTTCTTTGTTTTGACTCGCCTGCCCAATATTTTAAAACAAGGCTTTCAACCAGCCTTTTCAGCCCTCACCTTCCCGACCATTATCACAGCTACTTCGCTCAAGATGGCTCAGGGAATCTTGAAACTTCCATTTTTGGATTATTTGGTACTGGCTGAAACTATTATATGCCTCACTATTTTATTCTTTGTATTAGGTGCTTATCTAATTTGGTTACGAAAAAAGGTCTAGCTAGAAATAGCTAGGCCTTATTTTTATGGTTTGATAACTTCAGCGCCACCCATGTATGGACGAAGAACTTCTGGGATGGTCACAGAACCATCTGCATTTTGGTAGTTTTCAAGAATAGCAGCCACTGTACGTCCAACTGCAAGTCCAGAACCGTTCAAGGTATGGAGCAATTTCACCTTGCCATCTGCTTCATCACGGTAACGGATTTGGGCACGACGGGCTTGGAAATCTTCTGTGTTTGAACAGCTTGAAATTTCACGGTAGGTATTTTGTGCTGGAATCCAAACTTCCAAGTCATAAGTTTTAGCAGCTGAGAAGCCCATATCTCCAGTAGAGAGAGCAACGACACGGTATGGAAGGTTAAGTTTTTGAAGGATATTTTCAGCGTTGGCTGTCATTTTTTCCAATTCTTCGTAAGATTCTTCTGGCTTGGCAAATTTGACCATTTCAACCTTGTGGAATTGGTGCAAACGAATCAAGCCACGAGTATCACGACCAGCTGAACCAGCCTCAGAACGGAATGAAGGACTCATAGCAGTGAAGTAGATTGGCAGGTCTTTACCGTCAAGGATTTCATCACGGTAGTAGTTTGTTAGAGGAACCTCAGCTGTAGGAATAAGGACATAATTGCTGTCGCTGAGTTCAAAAGTATCTTCCTTGAATTTTGGATATTGACCAGTCCCAAACATAGAGTCGTGGTTAACTATGTAAGGCGTGATGACTTCAGTGTAGCCTTCTTTTCCGTGTTCATCTAGCATAAAGTTGTAGATAGCACGTTCTAGGCGAGCTCCAAGGCCTTTATAGAAGAGGAAGCGAGCACCTGTTACCTTACCACCGCGTTCCCAGTCAAGAATACCAAGGTCTTCACCAAGGTCCCAGTGAGTTTTTGGCTCGAAGTCGAACTCGCGTGGAGTACCCCAACGGCGAACTTCCACATTGTCATCTTCGTCAGCCCCAACAGGAACGCTATCAGCTGGAATATTTGGAAGAGTAGTGGTAAATTCTGTCAATTTAGCATCGATTTCTGCCAATTCAGCATCCAAGGCTTTAACCTTAGCAGATAGATTTTGCATGGCAGCAATCTTGTCATCTGCATTTTCCTTGTTGCGCTTAGCTTGGGCAATCTCAGCAGAAACTGTGTTACGTTCTGCTTTGAGAGTTTCAACCTTGACTAAGATGTCACGACGTTTAGCATCGATTTCTTTCATCTCATTCAAGACAGCAGCATCTACACCACGTGTAGCCAATTTTTCTGCGACAGCATCAAAGTCTGTACGAATACGTTTGATATCTAACATAAGAACTCCTTTGTGAAAAAAGCACACCTGACAAAGCGTTGGAGTGGCAGGGCCACGGTTCCATCCAACTTCACAGGTGTGCACTTGATTGTGTATGTAATTGTTACTAACGGTAGAATTTCACCTATCCCTCCTATCTGCTCGCAGCACCCGCAGACTTTCTGAAAGAAGAAGATAACCTACTTATCCGTTGTTATGATTATACTAAAGTTTCTACTTTTTTGCAAATAGATTTTTAAATTTTTGGCTAATTGTCTGAATCAGGGTCGGAAGTTTGACGACCTTGTCATTGCCCAGTTTTTCGCGTGCAATTTTAAGAATGGCACCCGAGTCTTTTGAGGCAAAGAGGAATTTTCCTCTGTCTGTAAAGACTTCGAAGTGGCGACTGATTTTGCGACCAGTAACATTGGCTCCAATCTGGTTAATATGGCTCCAAGGAATCTGGATAAATTGTTCAACATTGACATCTGGATAAAATTCCAGAGCCTGATCCCCAACAAGAAATTTTCCAACTTTCCCAGCTATAGAGAGATAAGACGTGCCTGTCGTATTGAGAAGCACTGTTTTGTTAAGTGATTGAGCCATGCTTAGTCTTCCTTACTTTCACCGAAAAAGGCATTGTAGAGGGCTTTGATTGCTGCTTTCTCTTGGTCTTTATTGACAACGAACATAATAGAAACTTCACTAGAACCTTGCGACATCATCTGGATGTTGATCTTGTTTTCAGATAGAGCGCGTGTCGCAGTAGCAGTTACTCCGATATGGCTCTTCATCTTTTCACCAACAATCATAATGATAGAAAGGTCGTGTTCGATTTCTGCATGGTCTACTTCAGCCTTTTGAACCAACTGACGAAGGATTTCTTCTTCCTTGATAGGAGTTAGTTCGCGAGAACGGAGGATGATTGAAAGATCGTCGATACCTGTTGGCATATGTTCCCAACCGATGTTAAGATCTTCAAGGATTTGCAGAACCTTGCGTCCAAATCCCACCTCACGGTTCATGAGGTATTTAGACATGTTGATGCTGACAAAGCCAGAATCACCAGCAATTCCCACAACTGGGAATTCATCACTACTGTGTTTTAAAACAATACGAGTACCTGGATGGTCAGGATTGTTGGTATTCTTGATAACTAGAGGAATTTTTCCACGGTAGGCAGGTAGAAGAGCTTCATCATGAAGGACTGAGAATCCTGCATAGGCCAACTCACGCATTTCACGGTAGGTCAGCTCAGGGATTGAGTGTGGTTGGTGGATAATACCAGGGTGGGCTGCAAAGATACCATCAACATCCGTAAAGTTTTCATAGAGGTCTGCCTTAACACCGGCAGCAATGATAGAACCTGTAATGTCTGATCCTCCACGTGAGAAGGTACAGATCTGATTTTCCTTGGTAACACCAAAGAAACCAGGAATGACAAGAACTTCATTTGTATTTGTCAATTCCTCAATCTTGTCATAACTTGATGGAATGATGCGAGCGTGACCAGGTTCACTTGTGACCACAATACCAGCTTCTCTAGGGTGCACATAGCGTGCATCGATCCCGTTTTGATTAAAGTAGGCAGCAATCAATTTAGCATTGTTATTTTCACCGGCTGCTAGGAAAGTATCGTAGAGAAATTCGTTTTCTTCAATAGGAAGAGAGGCCAAGGCACGAATACTTTTAGAAATTTTTTCTAGCACAGCTGGTTTAAGACCTAGTTCACTAACCATCGCAGCATAGCGGTCGATAATCCAGTTTTGACTCTTGCTAATATCGTTACCAGCAACATAGTCGCGATAGTATTTAATCAAGGCATCCGTAACCTTAGTATCTTCAGCATTGCGTTTCCCAGGTGCAGAAACAACTACAAAACGGCGCTCAGAATCGCTTTTTACGATGTTTAAAACTTTTTCTAATTGACTAGCAGAGGCAAGAGAGCTACCTCCAAATTTAACAACTTTCATAAGAACTCCTAAAGTAAGTATTTTATACGATTATAGCAGAAAGAAAGCCTTTTTTCAATGAAGAAAATAAGATGCTTTCTAGGACAAGGCGAGACTTTCTAATCGGCTGAGACACTTTCAGTTGATTTTTTCTTGCTTTCTGATTTTAAAAAAGATATACTTTGAAAATAAAATAATTTAATACTCAATGAAAATCAAAGAGCAAACTAGGAAGCTAGCCGTAGACAGTACTTGAGTACGGCAAGGCGAAGCTGACGTGGTTTGAATTTGATTTTCGAAGAGTATAAACTGCTTATAAAATAAAAAGGAGTCCCGATGGAACACATTATTTATCAGCTTGAAGAGGATTTGGCAATACTTACGTTAAATCGTCCTGAGGTAGCGAATGGTTTTCATATCCCTATGTGTGAGGAGATTTTAGAAGCTCTGACTTTGGCAGAAGAGGATCCGGCTGTGCATTTTGTCTTAATCAACGCGAATGGCAAAGTCTTTTCAGTTGGGGGAGATTTGGTTGAGATGAAGCGAGCAGTCGATGAGGATGATATTCCATCATTGACAAAAATCGCAGAATTGGTCAATACTATTTCTTATAAAATCAAGCAAATTGCTAAACCTGTCTTGATGGAAGTTGACGGGGCTGTTGCAGGCGCCGCAGCAAATATGGCTGTTGCGGCAGATTTCTGCATTGCTACGGATAAGGCTAAATTTATCCAAGCCTTTGTTGGAGTTGGCTTGGCTCCAGATGCGGGAGGAATTCATCTCTTGAGTCGCAGTATTGGTGTGACACGTGCTGCTCAATTAGCCATGACAGGAGAGGCTTTGACAGCAGAAAAAGCTCTAGAGTGGGGCCTGGTTTACCGCATTTCTGAAGCTGATAAGTTAGAAAAAACCAGAGAACAGCTTCTTAAAAAATTAAGACGTGGTTCAAGCAATTCCTATGCTGCCATCAAGAAGTTGGTTTGGGAAAGCCAATTTAAAGATTGGCAAGATTATGCTACTTTAGAACTGAACCTTCAGGAGTCACTAGCGAAAACAGAGGATTTCAAAGAGGGAGTTCGGGCTCATTCGGAAAGAAGACGACCGAAATTTACTGGAAAATAAAAAAATACTTGCACCATTCTTTGAAGTTTGATATAATTCTCTTGTCAAATGTTTTGATTCTAAAAGTTTTTTTGAAAAGGAGGGAAGGAAAGATTGGACTACCAACGAATTAATGAATATTTAACATCTATATTTAACAATGTCCTCGTTATCGAGGAAGTTAGCTTGAGGGGTAGTCGTTTCAAAGATATCTCCATCAAAGAAATGCATACGATTGATGTGATTGGGAAATTCCCAGATGTGACACCAAGTCAAGTGTCAAAAGAGTTGATGGTGACTCTTGGGACAGTTACGACTAGTTTGAATAATCTCGAACGCAAGGGTTACATTGAACGCATTCGTTCAGAACATGATAGACGTGTGGTGCATCTGCATTTGACAAAGAAAGGTCGCTTGGTTCATAGGCTACATAAACGCTTCCACAAGGCCATGGTTGAAAAAATCATCGATGGTATGAGTAAGCAAGAAATTGAGGTTATGAGCAAAGGCCTGACTAATCTTTATCAATTTTTGGAGGATTTGAGATAATGGCTTTTGCAAAAATAAGCCAGGTTGCTCATTATGTGCCAGAGCAAGTGGTTACAAATCATGATTTGGCCCAGATTATGGATACCAATGATGAGTGGATTTCAAGTCGGACGGGAATACGACAAAGGCATATTTCAAGAACAGAATCTACTAGTGATTTGGCTACAGAGGTTGCTAAGAAACTGATGGAAAAAGCTGGAATCACAGGAGAAGAGCTGGATTTTATCATTCTAGCCACTATTACTCCAGATTCGATGATGCCCTCTACAGCTGCTCGTGTCCAAGCCAATATTGGTGCAAAAAAAGCTTTTGCTTTTGACCTAACAGCTGCTTGTAGTGGATTTGTATTTGCCTTGTCAACTGCTGAAAAGTTTATCGCTTCTGGTCGCTTTCAAAAAGGTTTGGTGCTTGGTAGTGAAACCCTCTCTAAGGCAGTCGATTGGTCAGACCGATCAACAGCTGTATTGTTTGGAGATGGTGCTGGCGGAGTTTTGCTAGAAGCTAGCGAGCGAGAGCATTTCTTGGCTGAGAGTCTCAATAGTGATGGGAGTCGTAGTGAGTGTCTGACCTATGGACATTCAGGCTTGCATTCTCCATTTTCAGATCAAGAAAATGCAGATTCATTTTTGAAGATGGATGGGCGCGCGGTCTTTGATTTTGCTATTCGAGATGTGGCCAAGTCTATCAAACAGACTATTGATGAGTCCCCTATAGAGGCGACAGACTTGGATTATCTGCTACTTCATCAGGCCAATGACCGTATCTTGGATAAGATGGCTAGAAAAATCGGTGTCGACCGAGCTAAACTTCCAGCCAATATGATGGAGTATGGCAATACCAGTGCAGCCAGTATCCCGATTTTACTTTCAGAGTGTGTAGAACAAGGTCTCATCCATTTAGATGGTAGCCAGACTGTTCTTTTATCAGGCTTCGGTGGAGGCTTGACCTGGGGCACGCTCATTCTTACAATTTAGGTAATCATGTGGTGAACACATTGTTATAAAAAACTATTTATTTTAAAGGAGTCCTATCATGGCAGTATTTGAAAAAGTACAAGAAATTATCGTTGAAGAACTTGGAAAAGACGCATCAGAAGTAACACTTGAATCAACTTTTGATGACTTGGACGCAGATTCATTGGACTTGTTCCAAGTAATCTCAGAAATTGAAGATGCTTTTGATATCCAAATCGAAGCAGAAGATGACTTGAAAACAGTTGGTGACTTGGTTGCCTACGTTGAAGAGCAAACAAAATAAGCAGAATATAAATAGAAGGAGTAGGGAAACCCGCTCCCTCTTGTTTAGGCAATAGTTTGATTTTCAAATTATGACGGTATCGAACTATTACGTAAGCAAGAAATGATGGAGGCACTATGAAAACGCGTATTACAGAATTATTGAACATTGATTATCCTATTTTCCAAGGAGGAATGGCCTGGGTTGCTGATGGTGATTTGGCAGGGGCTGTTTCCAAGGCTGGAGGGCTAGGGATTATCGGTGGGGGAAATGCCCCTAAAGAAGTTGTCAAGGCTAATATTGATAAGATCAAATCATTGACGGATAAACCCTTTGGTGTCAACATCATGCTCTTGTCTCCCTTTGTGGAAGATATTGTAGATCTCGTCATCGAGGAAGGTGTTAAAGTTGTTACAACAGGCGCAGGAAATCCAAGCAAGTACATGGAACGCTTTCATGCTGCTGGGATTACAGTCATTCCAGTTGTACCTAGTGTTGCCCTAGCTAAACGCATGGAAAAAATTGGTGCGGACGCTGTTATTGCAGAAGGAATGGAAGCTGGGGGGCATATTGGTAAATTAACAACCATGACCTTGGTGCGCCAGGTAGCCGCAGCTGTATCTATTCCTGTCATTGCTGCAGGAGGGATTGCGGATGGTGAAGGTGCTGCAGCTGGCTTTATGCTAGGGGCAGAAGCTGTTCAGGTTGGAACTCGTTTTGTCGTTGCAAAAGAGTCTAATGCCCATCCAAATTATAAGGCGAAAATTTTAAAAGCTAGAGATATTGATACTACGATTTCAGCTCAACACTTTGGACATGCTGTTCGTGCGATTAAAAATCAGTTGACTCGTGATTTTGAACAAGCTGAGAAAGATGCCTTTAAACAAGAAAATCCAGATTTGGAAATTTTTGAACAAATGGGAGCAGGTGCCCTAGCCAAAGCAGTTGTTCACGGAGATGTGGATGGCGGATCTGTCATGGCAGGTCAAATTGCGGGGCTTGTTTCCAAAGAAGAAACTGTTGAAGAAATCCTAAAAGATTTATACTACGGAGCAGCTAAAAAAATTCAAGAAGAAGCCTCTCGTTGGGCAGGAGTTGTAAGAAATGACTAAAACAGCCTTTTTATTTGCTGGTCAAGGTGCCCAGTATCTAGGGATGGGACGGGATCTCTATGATCAGTATCCAATTGTCAAAGAAACGATTGATCAAGCCAGTCAAGTGCTTGGTTATGATTTGCGTCATCTCATCGATACAGAAGCAGAAAAACTTAATCAGACCCGCTATACGCAACCAGCCATTTTAGCGACTTCAGTTGCTATCTACCGTTTATTGCAAGAGAAGGGCTATCAGCCCGATATGGTTGCTGGTTTGTCTCTTGGAGAATATTCTGCCTTGGTGGCTAGTGGCGCCTTGGATTTTGAAGATGCGGTTGCCTTGGTTGCTAAGCGTGGAGCCTATATGGAAGAAGCAGCTCCTGCTGGATCTGGCAAGATGGTGGCAGTTCTCAATACGCCAGTAGAGGTCATTGAAGAAGCCTGTCAAAAAGCTTCTGAACTTGGAGTAGTTACCCCAGCCAACTATAATACACCTGCACAAATTGTGATTGGTGGAGAAGTGGTTGCAGTTGATCGAGCTGTTGAACTCTTGCAAGAAGCTGGAGCTAAACGCTTGATTCCTCTCAAGGTTTCAGGTCCTTTTCATACCGCTCTCCTTGAGCCTGCTAGCCAGAAGCTAGCTGAAACTCTAGCTCGGGTAAGTTTTTCAGATTTTACTTGTCCTCTAGTTGGCAATACAGAAGCTGCAGTTATGCAAAAAGAAGACATTGCTCAACTCTTGACGCGTCAGGTCAAGGAGCCAGTTCGTTTCTATGAAAGTATTGCAGTTATGCAAGAAGCAGGCGTAACCAACTTTATCGAGATTGGACCGGGGAAAGTCTTGTCAGGCTTTGTCAAAAAAATTGATAAGACAGCTAAACTAGCCACTGTTGAAGATCAGGCTAGTTTAGAAGCCTTGCTAGAAAACAAGTAATCCCTTCTCCCATAAATACAAGAGGAAACAGGAGAAAAGAATGCAACTAAAAAATAAAAATATCTTTATTACAGGTTCGAGTCGTGGAATTGGTCTTGCCATTGCCCACAAGTTTGCTCAAGCAGGAGCCAATATCGTCTTAAACAGTCGTGGGACAATCTCAGAGGACTTGCTAGCCGAGTTTTCAAACTATGGTGTCAAGGTGGTTCCTATTTCAGGAGATGTATCAGATTTTGCAGACGCTAAGCGTATGGTTGAGCAAGCTATTGCAGAGCTGGGTTCAGTAGATGTTTTGGTTAACAATGCAGGGATTACTCAAGATACCCTGATGCTCAAGATGACAGAAGCGGATTTTGAAAAAGTTCTCAAGGTTAACCTGACTGGGGCTTTTAACATGACACAATCAGTCTTGAAACCGATGATGAAAGCCCGAGAAGGTGCTATCATTAATATGTCTAGTGTTGTTGGTTTGATGGGAAATATTGGTCAAGCTAACTATGCTGCTTCCAAGGCTGGTTTGATTGGTTTTACCAAGTCTGTGGCGCGTGAAGTGGCCAATCGCAATATCAGGGTTAATGCTATTGCACCTGGAATGATTGAGTCCGATATGACAGCTGTTCTATCGGACAAGGTAAAAGATGCCATGCTGGCGCAAATTCCTATGAAAGAATTTGGTCAAGCAGAGCAGGTTGCAGATTTAACAGTATTTTTAGCAGGCCAAGATTATCTAACTGGTCAAGTGGTTGCCATTGATGGCGGCCTCAGTATGTAGCAGAAGCTAGAGGTGAAAAAGATGAAACTAAATCGTGTAGTAGTAACAGGTTATGGAGTGACATCTCCAATCGGAAATACACCAGAAGAATTTTGGAATAGTTTGACAAGTGGAAAAATCGGAATTGGTCCAATTACAAAATTTGATCATAGTGACTTTGATGTGCATAATGCAGCAGAAATTCAAGATTTTCCTTTTGATAAATACTTTGTTAAGAAAGATACCAACCGTTTTGATAACTACTCTTTGTATGCCTTGTATGCAGCCCAAGAAGCTGTCAATCATGCCAATTTGGATGTAGAGGCTCTTGATAAAGATCGTTTTGGTGTTATCGTGGCCTCTGGTATTGGTGGAATTAAGGAAATTGAAGATCAAGTGCTTCGCCTCCATGATAAAGGACCAAAACGTGTGAAACCATTGACTCTTCCAAAAGCCTTGCCAAATATGGCTTCAGGAAATGTTGCTATGCGTTTTGGAGCAAACGGTGTTTGTAAATCTATCAATACTGCCTGCGCTTCATCAAATGACGCTATTGGGGATGCCTTCCGCTCGATTAAGTTTGGTTTCCAAGATGTTATGTTGGTAGGTGGTTCAGAAGCCTCTATCACACCTTTTGCTATTGCTGGTTTCCAAGCCCTAACAGCTCTCTCTACTACAGAGGATCCAAGTCGTGCTTCTATCCCATTTGATAAGGACCGTAACGGTTTTGTTATGGGAGAAGGTTCAGGGATGTTGGTTCTTGAAAGTCTGGAACACGCTGAAAAACGTGGTGCTACTATCCTGGCTGAAGTGGTTGGTTACGGAAATACTTGTGATGCCTACCACATGACTTCACCACATCCAGAAGGTCAGGGAGCTATCAAGGCCATCAAACTAGCCTTGGAAGAAGCAGAGATTTCTCCAGAGCAAGTAGCCTATGTCAATGCTCACGGAACCTCAACTCCTGCTAATGAAAAAGGAGAAAGTGGTGCTATCGTAGCTGTTCTTGGTAAGGAAGTACCTGTATCATCAACCAAATCATTCACAGGACATTTGCTGGGTGCTGCAGGTGCAGTAGAAGCTATCGTCACAATCGAAGCCATGCGTCACAACTTTGTACCAATGACAGCTGGAACAAGTGAAGTATCAGATTATATCGAAGCCAATGTCGTTTATGGACAAGGCTTGGAGCAAGAAATTCCATACGCTATTTCAAATACCTTTGGTTTTGGTGGCCACAATGCCGTTCTTGCTTTCAAACGTTGGGAGAATAAATAAGTATGAATTTAAAAGATATTAAAGACTTGATGGCTCAATTTGATCAGTCAAGTTTGAGAGAATTTTCTTATAAAAATGGGACGGATGAATTGCAGTTTAGCAAGAATGAAGCTAGACTGATGCCTGAAGTTGCAGCTCAAGCCGCTCCAGCGCCTGTTCTAGCAACACCAAGTCCAGTAGCTCCTACATCTGCTCCAGCAGAGACTGTAGCAGAAGAAGTTCCAGCTCCAGCTGAAACAAGTGTGACTGCTGAGGGAGATGTCGTAGAGAGCCCACTTGTTGGGGTGGCTTACTTGGCTGCTGGACCAGATAAACCTGCCTTCGTTTCAGTTGGTGATAGTGTCAAAAAAGGCCAAACATTGGTGATTATCGAAGCCATGAAAGTCATGAATGAAATTCCTGCACCTAAGGATGGTGTGGTAACGGAAATTCTCGTTTCTAACGAAGAAATGGTTGAGTTTGGTAAAGGATTGGTACGTATCAAATGATCGATATTCAAGGAATCAAAGAAGCTCTACCCCACCGTTATCCCATGCTCCTAGTGGACCGTGTCTTGGAAGTGAGCGAGGATACCATTGTTGCCATCAAAAATGTGACCATCAACGAGCCCTTCTTTAACGGCCATTTTCCTCAATATCCAGTTATGCCAGGTGTTCTGATCATGGAAGCTTTGGCGCAAACAGCGGGTGTTTTGGAGTTGTCTAAGCCTGAAAATAAAGGGAAACTAGTCTTCTACGCTGGTATGGACAAGGTTAAGTTCAAGAAGCAAGTTGTACCAGGAGACCAATTGGTTATGACGGCGACTTTTGTAAAACGTCGTGGTACCATTGCCGTGGTTGAAGCAAAGGCTGAAGTGGATGGTAAGCTTGCAGCCAGTGGTACTCTTACCTTTGCAATTGGAAACTAAGGAGGTTCTCCATGTTTCGAAAAATTTTAATTGCCAATCGTGGTGAAATTGCGGTTCGTATTATCCGTGCGGCGCGTGAATTGGGCATTGCGACGGTAGCGGTTTATTCAACTGCTGATAAGGAAGCCCTCCATACGCTTTTAGCAGATGAGGCGGTTTGTATTGGCCCTGGTAAGGCAACGGAGTCTTATCTTAACATTAATGCGGTTCTATCAGCTGCAGTCTTGACTGAGGCAGAAGCCATTCACCCAGGTTTTGGATTTCTCAGTGAAAATTCCAAATTTGCAACCATGTGTGAAGAAGTAGGAATCAAGTTTATCGGTCCATCTGGTCATGTCATGGATATGATGGGGGATAAAATCAATGCACGTGCTCAGATGATCAAAGCAGGTGTGCCTGTCATTCCAGGTTCGGATGGAGAAGTGCATAACTCTGAGGAAGCCTTGATTGTTGCTGAAAAAATTGGCTATCCTGTTATGCTCAAGGCTTCAGCAGGTGGTGGTGGTAAAGGGATTCGTAAGGTTGAAAAACCAGAAGACCTCGTTTCAGCCTTTGAGACTGCCTCTAGTGAAGCCAAGGCCAATTATGGCAATGGTGCCATGTACATAGAACGGGTTATCTATCCAGCTCGTCACATTGAGGTTCAAATCCTAGGAGATGAACACGGAAATGTGATTCACTTGGGGGAACGGGATTGTTCTCTACAACGGAATAACCAAAAGGTTTTGGAAGAAAGTCCTTCGATTGCAATTGGGAAAACGCTACGCAATGAAATTGGTTCTGCGGCTGTTCGAGCTGCAGAGTCTGTTGGCTATGAAAATGCAGGGACCATTGAGTTTCTTCTTGATGAAGCCAGCGGTAATTTTTATTTCATGGAAATGAATACTCGTGTTCAGGTGGAACATCCGGTAACTGAGTTTGTTTCAGGTGTGGATATCGTTAAGGAACAGATTCGCATTGCGGCAGGTCAGCCTCTGTCTGTTAAGCAAGAAGATATTGTCCTACGTGGTCATGCTATCGAGTGTCGTATCAATGCAGAAAATCCAGCCTTCAACTTTGCTCCAAGTCCAGGTAAGATTACCAATCTCTATCTCCCAAGTGGAGGAGTCGGCTTGCGCGTGGATTCAGCAGTTTATCCAGGCTATACCATTCCGCCTTATTATGATAGTATGATTGCTAAAATCATCGTTCACGGCGAAAATCGTTTTGATGCCTTGATGAAAATGCAACGTGCCCTCTATGAATTAGAAATTGAAGGGGTGCAGACCAATGCAGATTTCCAGCTTGATCTCATTTCAGATCGCAATGTCATTGCTGGAGATTACGATACTTCCTTCTTGATGGAAACCTTCTTACCCAAATATCAAGAAAAAGAATAAAATGACTTCAAGAGTTTAAACCGAAAAGGGGAATCAATGGCTCTATTTAGTAAAAAAGATAAGTATATTCGAATTAATCCCAATCGTTCGGTTAGGGAAAAACCTCAAGCCAAGCCAGAGGTTCCAGATGAATTATTCTCCCAGTGTCCGGGTTGTAAGCATACCATTTACCAGAAGGATCTGGGAAGTGAGCGTATCTGTCCGCACTGTAGCTATACCTTTCGTATTTCTGCCCAAGAACGCTTGGCTTTGACGATTGATATGGGGACTTTCAAAGAATTGTTTACAGGGATTGAAAGTAAGGATCCCTTGCATTTCCCTGGTTACCAAAAGAAACTAGCAGCTATGCGTGAAAAAACAGGTCTGGATGAAGCCGTTGTGACTGGAACAGCTCTTATTAAAGGTCAGACTGTGGCTCTTGGGATTATGGATTCCAACTTTATCATGGCTTCTATGGGTACAGTTGTAGGGGAAAAAATCACTCGTTTGTTTGAGTATGCGACGGTTGAACAATTGCCAGTTGTTCTCTTCACAGCCTCTGGTGGAGCCCGTATGCAGGAAGGAATCATGAGTCTCATGCAAATGGCCAAGATTTCCGCAGCAATTAAACGCCATTCAAATGCAGGCCTCTTTTACCTAACCATTTTGACAGATCCAACGACTGGTGGTGTGACAGCTTCTTTCGCTATGGAAGGCGATATCATTCTGGCTGAACCACAAAGTTTGGTTGGTTTTGCTGGACGTCGTGTCATTGAAAATACGGTTCGTGAAAGCTTGCCTGATGATTTCCAAAAGGCAGAATTCCTATTAGAACATGGCTTTGTGGATGCTATCGTTAAAAGAAGAGACTTGCCAGATACCATTGCTAGCCTAGTCAGATTGCACGGAGGGAGTCCTAGATGAATATTGCAAAAATAGTCAGAGAAGCGCGTGAGCAGAGTCGCTTGACAACCTTGGACTTTGCGACAGGCATTTTTGATGAATTTATCCAATTACATGGTGACCGTTCTTTTAGAGATGATGGTGCAGTTGTTGGTGGTATCGGCTGGCTTGGAGACCAAGCTGTAACAGTGGTTGGTATCCAAAAGGGAAAGAGTTTGCAAGACAACCTCAAGCGGAATTTTGGACAACCGCATCCAGAAGGCTACCGCAAGGCCTTGCGTTTGATGAAACAGGCTGAAAAGTTTGGCCGTCCAGTAGTGACCTTTATCAATACAGCAGGTGCCTATCCTGGTGTGGGAGCGGAAGAACGTGGACAAGGAGAAGCTATTGCTCGCAATCTCATGGAAATGAGTGACTTGAAAGTTCCTATTATCGCTATCATTATCGGTGAAGGTGGTTCAGGTGGTGCTCTGGCTCTAGCAGTCGCAGACCGTGTCTGGATGCTGGAAAATTCTATCTATGCTATTCTCAGTCCAGAAGGATTTGCTTCCATTCTATGGAAGGACGGTAGTCGTGCCATGGAAGCAGCAGAACTGATGAAAATCACTTCGCATGAGCTGCTAGAAATGGATGTGGTGGATAAGGTGATTTCTGAAGCAGGACTTTCTAGTAAAGAACTGATTAAGAGTGTAAAGAAAGAACTTCAAGTTGAGCTAGCTAGACTTTCGCAAAAACCGTTAGAAGCGTTGTTGGAAGAGCGTTATCAACGATTTAGAAAATACTAATACTCTTCGAAAATCAAATTCAAACCACGTCAGCTTCACCTTGCCGTACTCAAGTACAGCCTGCGGCTAGCTTCCTAGTTTGCTCTTTGATTTTCATTGAGTATAATTCTTTAGAACATGCAAAAAACTAGAACTGGTAGTCAGTTCTAGTTTTTATGTGGATCTTTCTGTGTTGATGAGAAAGTCAAAAGGTGCTTGGGAATACCAAACACCTTTTTGATTATTCATTTTCTTCAGTTACGAATTGACTAAGCAGTCCGTTGATAAAGCGGGCTGATTTTTGATCTGAAAAATTCTTGGCAAGTTCAATGGCTTCATTGACTGCTACCAGCTGAGGTGTATCAAATGAAGTGATTTCAAAGATACCCAAGCGTAGTAAGTTTTTTTCGATCAAGGTCAAGCGTTCAACTGTCCAGCCTGACTTGAGGTGCTGGTTGATTTGTTGATCTAACTCGTCTTTTTGAGCTTGAACACCAGAAACCAAGTTCAGAAGAAAGGCAGGAATTTGTACATCTTCATCTTCACGGTCATGTGTGTAGGCAAAGCGACAAGCTGTTTCCATATCTGTGCCGAATTCAAGACTCATAAGAGCTTGAAAAGCGCATTTACGAAGTTCGCGTCTAGATTCTAATAATGGACTAGTCATTGAGGAAGTCCTCGTTAAATAGATCTTTCAACTCAGGTTTTGGTGTCTTGTCAGGAACGATTCCTGCAACATGGATGTTGACAGCAGCAAGTTCCACATCAGCCATATCACGGACAGCATCTTTTACTGCTTTTTGAATAGCAAGAGCCACTTTTGGTACTTTTACACCGTACTCAAGGTAGAGATAGATGTCAGCAGTTAGTTCTTCGTTGCTTTCTTTTAAGTAGACGCCACGACCAAGAGAGAGTTTTGATAGGGTATCAGATACGGATTTATTTGAAAATGAATGGACACCATCAACTTTAGCAGTTGCGATGGCAATGATTTTTTCAAGTACACGTGGAGCGATAACGATTTCGCCAAATTGTTCTACAATTCCCATAGAATGACCTCTTTCTAGAGATTAGGCACGAGAAACGTAAGTTCCTTCTGCAGTGTTGATGATCAATTTTTGTCCAGCTTCGATGAAGTCAGGAACGTTGACAACAAGTCCAGTTTCCATAGTTGCTGGTTTACCAGAACCTGTAACAGTAGCACCTTTGATAGATGGTTGTGTTTCAGCAACTGTCAATTCAACAGTAGTTGGTACAGTTACACCGATTACTTCAGTTCCGTAGAATTGGATTTTAACATCAGAGTTTTCAAGGATGTAAAGCAATTCATTTTCAACGTTTACGACTGGAATTTCGTATTGGTCGTAAGTTTCAGTGTTCATGAAGTAGGCAGTTTCATCCATTTTATACAAGTATTGAGCTGGAACAGTTTCGATAATAGCTTGTTCGAATTTTTCTTCTGGACGGTAGCTTGTATCAAAAGTAGAACCAGTACGGACATCACGTAATTTCATACGCATGATTGTGTTCCCTTTACCTGGTTTGTGGTGGCTAGCTTCCAAAACGCGGATCAATTTTCCGTCTGCAGTTTCAAATGTCATACCAGCTTTCAATTTGCTTGCTTCAATCATGTTTTTACCTCTTTAATAAATATTATTACTCTTCATTTTACCATAAAATCTTCTGGAAATAAAGCCAAAATAGTTATTGGGAGATGGTAGGGAAAAAAAGAATATTGCCTAGTCAGGTGGCGTGCTTGATGTGAAAGAGCATCCACCACGTTTTTTATTATATTCAAAAGGCCGAAGCGACCTTGCTTCGACCTGATTGTATTGTCTTAAAAAGATTGATTTTTTATTCTGGTTCTACCAAAATCTTGATTTGTGACTTGTCTTGAGTTAATTCGATAAAGCCTTCTTCCACGATATTTTCCAATTTAATTTTCTTAGTAACCAATTTTTCAGCAGAGAAGTAGCCTTGTTCCATCAAATCTAATACTTTAGGGAAGATGTGACGATAAGCTATGATTCCTTTTAGTGTCTTTTCTTGGATAGCAAATTCATTTGGATTGATATTTGCTTCTCGTTCCCAGATAGAGACAACCATACACTCACCTGCCTTATGTACAGCAGCTAGAGCCTGTCCCAAAACTACTGGTACACCAGTTACTTCATAAGAAACGTCTGCACCACCATTTGTCAAACGGTGTACAGCCTCAACAACTGTTTCTCCTTCTTGTGGACGTACAACGATAGCTCCTAATTCCTCTGCTTTGGCTTGGCGTTCTGGTGATAATTCAACGGCATAAATCTTAGAAGCACCAGCTGCACGAAGAGCTTCTACAATTAACAGACCGATTGGTCCTAAACCAAAGACAACAGCTGTATCGCCAGCTTTCAAAGACGATTGACGAACAGCATAGACTGCAACAGCAGCGGGCTCAGTGAGAGCAGCTTGCTCATAGCTCAAGCTATCTGGAATAACATGTACTAAGTCGCCATCTAAAACACAATATTTGGCAAATCCACCGTCTGCAGCCAAACCAACAAAGTTAAGGTTTGGATCCAAGTTATAATCACCAACTAAGTTATTCTTAGCTAGAATTGGTTCTACAGCAACACGATCACCAACTTTCACACGAGTAACATCACTTCCAACTTCTACGATTTCACCAGAAAATTCATGTCCCAGTGTCACCGGTGCTTTTTGACCAGAATAGACGTGCTCATCTGTTGGGATAAAGATAGGGCCATCTAAAAATTCGTGGAGGTCAGTACCACAAATTCCTGTGAACTTAACTGCAACTTTTACTTGGTGCGGAAGTACTTCAGGAACTTCTACTTCTTGAATACGAACATCTTTCGCTGCATGCCAGCGAGCAGCTTTCATTGTAGCCATATGAATAACTCCTTATTGTTGCGATTTTTAGTTTTCTTTTTTGGAAACTTTACATGCAATATTGCAAACGTTTTCTATTTGTTTGTCAAGAAAAAAACCAACCTTAGGGCTGGTTTCTTTTACGTATTAATCTTCTTTCAACTTCGCTAATTCTTGTGCAAGTAGTTTAAGGGCGACTTGTGGGTTGGCTTGGCATCTTGTTTAGTGAGTTTGTTAGAAGTATCTTGATTGGCATTGAGGTTATTGAAAATTATTAAACTATTTTATAACCTTTAAAAATTATCTAAGATATATTAGGTGTTATTTACTATCAGTTAGCTTCTTTATGGAATGATGTTCAATGAGCCAACCTACAATCCACCCCGTCGCTAGCAAGTAATTTTCGAAAGCGCCGATAGCATTCACAGGAGAATGATACTCCATAAAATTGACTAAGTGATTTGTTCCTATTCCAATCCCACCGATGATGAGAGCGAGAAGCACGATTCGTAGATAGAACCAATCGTACTTAATATTGACACCGAGAATAAGAATCAATACAGCTAGGTTCCATATTCCAATTTCTCGTTGCCAACCAGCAGAGATTCCGTATCCGGAGTGGCTTCCCATGTATGATGGAAAGAAAATTTGTAGTATAGAAGCGCCTAACATAGCGATGATGACTAAGATAAATAGAAATCGTAAAAATTTGTTCATTTTTTCTTCTTTCTAAATTAGAAAAAGGTATATAAAAAGTCTATTATTCATCTTCTTTCAACTTGGCTAATTCTTGGGCAAGGAGTTTAAGGGCAACTTGTGGGTTGGCTTGTCCTTTGGTTGCCTTCATAAGGAATCCTGTGAAGGCCTTGTCTGCGTTGCGTTTGCCTGACTTGAAGTCGGCAACGGCTGCTTCATTATCCGCAAAGACTTGGTGGATGATTGGGATCAAGATTTCTGGATCTGAGATTTGCACCATGCCTGCTTTTTCCACGTATTCACGCGCACTCCCGCCATTTTTAGCCAGGTGGACAAAGACTTTCTTGGCAATCTTAGACGAGATAGTGCCGTCTTCGATGATGGCAATCATTTCAACCAAGTTTTCTGGTGTCAATTCGATTTGTTCCAGTGTCTTGCCTTCGGCGTTCAAGAACTGAGCGACTTCACCTTGGAGCCAGTTAGAGACTTGCTTAGCATCACCGCCAAGGGCAACAGCTTTTTCAAAGAAGTCAGAAGTGACCTTGTTTGCAGTCAACTGGCTAGCATCGTAGTCTGACAAGCCAAGGTCAGATACGTAGCGCGCACGGCGTTCTTTTGGAAACTCTGGCAATTCAGTACGCATTTCCTCAATCCACTCGTCTGAGATTTCAAAGAGTGGTAGGTCTGGTTCTGGGAAGTAGCGGTAGTCTGCAGCCCCTTCCTTGACACGCATGAGGATGGTTGCTTTGTTAGCTTCATCGTAACGGCGTGTTTCTTGGCGAATTTGACCACCTGAGCGAAGAATTTCAGCCTGGCGTTGGACTTCGTACTCAAGACCTTTACGAACGTTTGAGAAGGAGTTGAGGTTTTTCAACTCAGTCTTGGTACCGAATTTTTCTTGACCATAAGGACGAAGCGAAATGTTGGCATCCACACGCATCGAACCTTCTTCCATCTTAACGTCAGAAATACCAGCGTACTGGATGACTTCCTTGAGAGCAGTCAGATAAGCATAGGCTTCTTCTGGCGAGCGCATGTCAGCTTCAGATACAATCTCAATCAATGGCACCCCTTGGCGGTTGAGGTCAACATAAGAGTAGCCATCTGTACCGTGGGTGTTTTTACCAGCATCTTCTTCTAGGTGGGCGCGTTCAATACCGATTTTTTTAGTTGTACCGTCTTCTAGCTCGACTTCAATCCAGCCATTATAGCCGATTGGCTCATCAAACTGAGAAATTTGGTAGGCTTTTGGATTATCAGGATAGAAGTAGTTCTTGCGGTCAAAGTGCATCTTCTTGTGGATGTCCATATTGAGGGCAAGAGCGGCCTTGATACCGGCATCGACAACACCTTTATTGAGAACTGGTAGAACTCCTGGGAAAGACCAGTCAATCACGTTGGTGTTGGCATTTTGGTCATTTCCAAAGTGGGCAGAAGTAGGTGAGAAGATTTTTGAATTGGTGTTGAGCTCTACGTGGACTTCAAGTCCAATGACTGTTTCAAAGTTCATTAGTTGTCACCTCCAAAAATCACAGGTTGTTGTTTGTGGTAGTCTGTTGTTGCTTCAAAGGCAGCAGCAGCTTGGTAAATGGTTTCTTCAGAATATTTAGGACCAATCAATTGTAGACCGACTGGTAAACCTTGAGAGAATCCAGCAGGAATTGAAATTCCTGGAAGACCTGCCAAGTTGACTGGGATTGTCAAGAGGTCGGCCAAATACATAGCAACTGGGTCATGGTTGAGTGAGTCCAAGTCATAGGCAACGCTTGGAGCAGTTGGTCCCAAAATCAAGTCATAATCCGCAAAGACTTTTTCGAAATCTTGGATGATAAGGGTACGAACTTGACCAGCTTTCTTGTAATAGGCATCGTAGTAACCTGATGAAAGGCTGAATGTTCCAAGCATGATACGACGTTTTACTTCTTCGCCGAAACCTTGGCTACGGCTGTTTACATAGATTTCATCAAGATTAGTCGCATCCTCTGCGCGGTAGCCGTAACGAATACCGTCAAAACGTTGCAAGTTTGATGAAGCTTCTGATGAAGCGATAATATAGTAAACGGCAACACCGTATTTAGAGTGAGGAAGGCTGACTTCTTCGACGATAGCACCAAGCTTTTCAAAGTGTTTGGCCGCATTCAGAATGGTTTCTTTAACCTCTGGGTCAATTCCTTCACCAAGGTATTCCTTAGGCAAAGCAATTTTCATGCCCTTGATGTCTTGGCCGATTTTTGAAGTAAAGTCGGCAATGCGGACAGGAGCAGAAGTAGAGTCTTTGGCATCTTCGCTAGCAATAGCGTTAAGCAAGAGGGCATTTTCCTTAACAGTTGGTGCGAAAGGTCCGATTTGGTCTAATGAGCTACCGAAGGCAATGAGACCGAAACGAGAAACTGTCCCGTAGGTTGGTTTGAGACCAACAATCCCGTTGAAGGCAGCAGGTTGGCGGATAGAACCACCAGTATCAGAACCAAGTGACAAGCGAACTTGTCCTGAAGCTACAGCTGCAGCAGAACCACTTGATGAGCCACCAGGAACCTTGCTGTGGTCCCAAGCGTTTTTAGTGGCTCCGTAGTGTGAAGTTTCACCTGAACCACCCATGGCAAACTCGTCCATGTTGGTTTTCCCAACGACAATCATGCCTTTAGCCTTTGCATTGGAAATGGCTGTCGCATCAAAGATAGGCTCGTAGTTGTAGAGCATTTTTGAGGCAGCAGTTGTGAGAATACCGTCTGTAGAGATGTTATCCTTAACAGCAAGCGGAATTCCTGAAAGGACATTATCAGCGTCAATTCCAGCTTGGTCAATAGCTTTGGCTTGAGCAAGAGCTTGCTCCTCAGCGATGGTAACGAAAGCGTTGATAGCTGTTTCACGAGACTTGATATCTTCAAGTGTAGCTTGTGTTAATTCAGTTGCAGAAATTTCCTTAGAGACAAGGAGATTGTGCAAATCTTCAATGGTTTTATTGTTGAAAGTCATTAGGCATCTCCTCCATCGTCTAGGATAGCTGGTACCTTGATATAGTAGTTGTCTTTTTCAGGTACATTTTTAAACAGGCGATCACGGTCTGTTCCTTCTTCGGCCACATCAGGGCGGAGTACAGTCTTGCGGTCAGCCATGGTTGTAGTAGGTGCGACACCAGTTGTGTCAACTTCGCCCAGCAATTCAACCATGTCTACAATCTTAGACAAGGTAGTCGCAAAGGCAGCAGTTTCTTCTTCAGAGAATCTTAATTTTGAAAGATTGGCAACGTGTGTTACCTCTTCTTGCGTAATTTTCATCTTGCATCCTTTCGTGAAATGATGATTTTTAGTCTGTTCTATTTTACCATATTTTCCTATAAATAAGGGAGGGGGAACTGAAAAGAAATAGAAATTGAAAAAAATGCTAAAATCCGATATAATGGAGTGTTGAAAGGAATGGTAAAATCCAATGTAGAAATCATTCTTAGCTATTGAACCAACTAAAAATAGAGAATCAAAGAAAGAGAACTTATGAATATTCAAGAAGAAATTAAGAAACGTCGTACCTTTGCCATCATCTCCCACCCGGACGCGGGTAAAACTACCATTACGGAGCAGTTGCTTTACTTTGGTGGTGAGATTCGTGAGGCTGGTACGGTAAAAGGAAAGAAAACAGGGACTTTTGCCAAGTCTGACTGGATGGATATCGAGAAGCAACGTGGGATTTCGGTTACTTCATCTGTTATGCAATTTGACTACGACGGAAAACGCGTGAATATCCTCGATACGCCAGGGCACGAGGACTTCTCAGAAGATACCTATCGTACCTTGATGGCGGTGGATGCTGCGGTCATGGTGGTGGACTCTGCCAAGGGTATCGAGGCCCAAACTAAGAAATTGTTTGAGGTTGTGAAACACCGTGGTATTCCAGTCTTTACCTTTATGAACAAGCTCGACCGTGACGGTCGTGAACCTTTGGATCTTTTGCAAGAATTGGAAGAAGTCTTGGGCATTGCTAGCTACCCTATGAACTGGCCTATCGGGATGGGGAAAGCTTTTGAAGGCTTGTATGACCTTTATAACCAACGCTTGGAGCTCTATAAAGGGGATGAGCGCTTTGCCAGTCTGGAAGATGGGGACCAGCTTTTTGGCAGCAATCCTTTCTACGAGCAAGTCAAGGATGACATTGAGCTTTTAAATGAAGCTGGGAATGAGTTTTCAGAGGAAGCTATTTTGGCTGGAGAATTGACACCTGTCTTCTTCGGTTCAGCTCTTACTAACTTTGGTGTTCAGACCTTCCTTGAAACCTTCCTCAAATTTGCTCCAGAACCACATGGACACAAGAAAACGGACGGTGAAATTGTGGATCCTTATGACAAGGATTTCTCAGGATTTGTCTTTAAAATCCAAGCTAACATGGACCCTCGTCACCGTGACCGCATTGCCTTTGTTCGTATCGTATCAGGCGAATTTGAGCGCGGCATGAGTGTCAATCTCCCTCGTACTGGTAAGGGTGCTAAACTTTCGAATGTGACCCAGTTTATGGCTGAAAGTCGTGAGAATGTGACTAATGCCGTGGCAGGAGATATCATCGGGGTTTACGATACAGGTACTTATCAGGTTGGGGATACCTTGACAGTTGGAAAAAACAAGTTTGAATTTGAACCACTGCCAACCTTCACTCCTGAAATTTTCATGAAAGTTTCTGCCAAGAATGTCATGAAGCAAAAATCCTTCCACAAGGGAATCGAGCAATTGGTGCAAGAAGGAGCCATTCAGCTTTATAAAAATTACCAAACAGGCGAGTACATGCTGGGAGCTGTTGGTCAACTTCAGTTTGAAGTCTTCAAGCATCGTATGGAAGGCGAGTACAATGCGGAAGTAGTCATGAGTCCAATGGGTAAAAAGACCGTTCGCTGGATCAAGCCTGAGGACTTGGATGAACGGATGTCATCAAGTCGCAATATCTTGGCAAAAGACCGTTTTGACCAGCCAGTCTTCCTCTTTGAAAATGACTTTGCCCTCCGCTGGTTTGCGGACAAGTATCCAGACGTAGAGTTGGAAGAGAAGATGTGACTCAGTACCAACAATTGGAACTAAAGTTCCTAATTGTTGGACGCTAGTCGCTATTTGGCGAATTAGCTAACTGCCTCACTAACTGAGTTTTACAAATGGAATCGATTTGTAAAACTCAGTGTCGTAATCTAATAATAGGTAACCGCTATGGCGGCTTACCTAAACGCTTCACTAGGAAAAATCCACGAATGGTATCGATTCGTGGACTTTTCCGTCGTAGATAGAAAAGGGTAACTGCCTTACTAACTCCGTTTGCAAATAGACTCGATTTGCAAAACTTCGTGTAGTGGATAATAATACTGCAAAGTTTGCAGTATTTTATCTCAGCATTCTATAAACAGATGTTGAATATTAAGCCTTATTTATTTTATTATTAACCTTTATGGTAATAACTTACAAATAAAAGAAAACTTCAGATATTCACCTTTTGTGATTGGTCTGAAGTTTTCTTTTTTACTGTCCATATTTTTGGTAAAAGTCAACTTTTACTTGGATGAAGGTTTTGGCCTCGCGTAGGAGTTGAAGAAGGGTTGCACGGGTTTCAAATTCTTCTCTTGTCTTGGGCAGACTGCGATTACGGAAGACTTCTAGATAACGTTCAATTTCATCTAGCAAATCAGAAGCAGGATTGGTCTGGCTCAGTTGACCAGCAATTTTTGAAAAGAGTTGGGCCAAAATCAGGCTCTCACTGGCAGCTAGGTGACAGGTGTTGATGTGCTGGGCCATGTTTCGCAGGATGCGACTTTGCCGCTGTCTCATCTCAAAGTAGTGAATGTGGTAATCAGTCTGGTGAAAGAGGTGGTCTGAGTGATCCAAATAGACCAGTCTGAGGGCTTCTTCCAAAAGGGTGTCCAATTCTTCAACCAACTGTGCTCGGTTGCGTCCATCCCCTCTGGATAAATAATATTTGAAGCGCTGGAGAATATCTTTTAACTTTTCTTCTACCAAGGTGTGGTAGTGATGAATTTCCTCTTCTCGTGAAGGCATGTAGAGATTAACCAGTAAGGCAAATCCTGTGCCGATAGCAAAGAGAAGGAATTCATTGACTAGAAGCTCTGGGGAGGTTGACTCTTGTACCAAGAGATGGCTAACCAAAACGCTACTTGGCGTGATACCAATTTCCCAGCCCATCTTGTAGGCTAGGGGAACATAAAGAGCCAGATAGAGGCCAAGGCTCCAGATATGAAATCCGCTCAAGTGAAAAGCCAGAACTCCGATAACCAAAGCTAGAAGCATGGAAAAGAGGCGATTGCGGGCCAATTTTAAGGTACTTCTACGGGTGTCGGATAGGCTCAAGAGGGCGATGATTCCAGCCGAGACAGCTGAGGAGAGATTGAGAAAATAAGCAAGAAGGCAGGCAAGACAGGTAGCTAAGATGAGCTTGGTCGTACGTTGGCTAATAGACATAAGAATTTCCTAATAAGCTAAAATTAAAGCGGAAAAGACAAGACCTGAGCAGGCTTGTCTTTATGAGTTATTTTTTACGGGCTGCTGCGTATTCGGCAACAGCAGTAAAGAGGACATCTGTTGAAGAGTTAAGGGCTGTTTCACATGAGTCTTGAATGACACCAATCACAAATCCAACACCGACAACTTGCATGGCAATATCGTTAGAAATACCAAAAAGGCTACAAGCAACTGGGATAAGAAGGAGGGATCCTCCGGCAATACCAGAAGCACCACAGGCTGAGATTGCTGCTACTACACTGAGGACAAAGGCTGTGGCAAAGTCAACAGGGATTCCAAGAGTATTTACTGCAGCAAGGGTTAAAACGTTAATAGTAATCGCTGCCCCTGCCATGTTGATAGTAGAACCAAGTGGGATAGAAACAGAATAGGTATCTGGATCCAGACCGAGGTCGTGGCAAAGTTTCATATTGACAGGGATGTTAGCCGCAGAACTACGAGTGAAGAAGGCTGTAACACCGCTGACACGCAAACATTTCCAAACGAGGGGATAAGGGTTTCTCTTCATAAAGAGGAAGGCAATCAATGGATTGACAACCAGAGCGACAAAGAACATAGTTGTCACCAAGAGGGCAAGCAAGATTCCGTAGTTAGCTAGGCTTCCGATTCCCTTATCAGAGATGGTTTTGAAGACAAGACCAAGGATACCAAATGGAGCTAGATTGATGATCCATTCGACAATCTTAGAAGTCACATCAGCCATAGTTTTCAGCAATTCTTTACTATTTTTGCTGGCCTCTCTCATAGCAATCCCGAAAACAACTGCCCAAGATAAGATACCGATGTAGTTAGCAGTAACGAGGGCATTGACTGGATTGTCAACCAGTTTGAGCAAGAGATTGCTGAGGACCTGGCCAATTCCATCTGGTGGTGCGATATCGGTATTAGCACTATTTAGGGTAATTTCAACAGGTACGATGAAACTTGCTAGGACAGCAACAAGTGCAGCGGCAAAGGTTCCTACCAAGTAAAGGAAGATAACCGTTTTCATGTTGCTATCTTGGCCCTTTTGATGTTGGGAAAGGGCGTTAGCAACGAGGGCAAATACCAGAATTGGTGCGATGGCTTTAAGGCCACCAACAAAGAGATCTCCTAGAAGGCCAATTCCTGAAATGTTAGGAAGTGTCAGTCCTAGGGTTCCTCCAATAAGCATGCCAATCAAAATCCGTTTGATTAGGCTTGCCTTATTCCAAGCATGAATGATTTTTTTCATAACAATCTCCTTTGTTGTGTAATGTTTATGATTATAGTATAAATATGAGCTAAAATCAAGAATTTTCTGTCTATTTCAGCTATTATTTTTGAATATTTATGGAGATTCATCACTTGTGAAAGTATGGTATAATAAATGAAAGGAGTTTTCTATGCAAGAATTTATTCAAACCTACCTCAATAAGCTTGATATAACAACGATTATTGAAAATATCTTAACCAAGTTACTTTCTCTTTTATTCTTATTTTTACTCTTTTATATAGCCAAGAAATTGCTCCATACCATGGTGCAGAGAATTGTCAAACCTTCTCTAAAAATGTCTCGTCATGATGTCGGGCGTCAGAAAACCATCTCACGTTTATTAGAGAATGTGTTTAATTATACCCTTTATTTCTTTTTACTTTACTGCATTTTGTCGATTTTAGGTTTGCCAGTTTCTAGTTTGCTGGCAGGGGCTGGGATTGCTGGGGTGGCTATTGGAATGGGAGCCCAAGGCTTTCTATCTGATGTCATCAATGGCTTTTTCATCCTCTTTGAACGTCAACTGGATGTGGGAGATGAGGTCGTTTTGACAAATGGTCCTATTACCGTATCGGGCAAGGTTGTCAGTGTCGGCATTCGAACAACGCAACTCAGAGGAGAAGATCAGGTTCTGCACTTCGTTCCCAATCGGAATATCACCGTCGTCAGCAATTTCTCACGCACAGACTAGACCTGTTATTTTAAGTAATTTGTGGTACAATAGAAAGAGTTTAATAAAGGAGAAAAGATGGTTTTAGAAAAGCAGTTGGGCAATGGTTGTACCTGGATAGACCTTGATGTGGATAAGATTAAAAATATGGAAGATCTTTCTGACATCTATGGATTGGACAAGGAAACCATTGAGTATGCTCTGGATAGAAATGAACGAGCTCATATGGATTATAACCGTGAAACGGAGACGGTAACCTTTATTTATAATGTTCTTGATTTAGAAAAAGACAAAGAATATTATGAAGCGATTCCCATGACCTTTATCGTCGAAAGACAACGAATGATTACCATCAGCAACCATAAGAATGCTTATGTCATTGATCAGATGTCAGCTTATCTGGATAGCCATGAGTCGCTTTCTATTTACAAGTTTCTCTTTGCTGGTTTAGAGATTATTAGTAACGCTTATTATCCTGTCATTGAAGAGATGGATAAAAGTAAGGACGAAATTAGTGCCTTGCTACGTCAAACTACAACAAAGAAAAATCTCTTCGCCCTCTCTGACTTGGAGACTGGTATGGTTTACTTGACAGCAGCAGCAAAACAAAATCGACTCCTCTTGGAACATATCCAGGGCCATGCTCTTTATCGGAGATTTAATGATGTCGAACGAGAGCAGTTTGATGATGCCATGATTGAAGCCCATCAGTTGGTGTCTATGACAGACTTGATTTCTCAAGTCTTGCAACAACTCTCAGCTTCTTACAACAACATCCTAAACAATAACTTGAATGATAGTTTGTCAATTTTGACTATTATCTCCGTCTTACTAGCAGTACTTGCGGTTATTACAGGTTTCTTCGGAATGAATGTTCCTCTACCATTTACAGAAGAGCCAAATGCTTGGATTTATATCTTAATGACTAGCTTGATTTTATGGGTGGCCTTATCTCAATGGCTGAAGAAAATTACTAGAAAATAAAAGAAAAGGAGCCAAAATGGCGATTGAAAATTACATGCCAGATTTTGCTGTGGAAGCAGTCTATGATCTGACAGTCCCAAGTCTGCAGGCGCAGGGAATCAAGGCTGTTTTGGTCGATTTGGACAATACCCTCATAGCTTGGAACAACCCTGATGGGACGCCAGAGATGAAGCAATGGTTACATGATCTTCGGGACGCGGGCATTCGCATCATCGTAGTCTCAAACAACACCAAAAAACGAGTTCAACGCGCAGTTGAGAAGTTTGGAATTGATTACGTTTATTGGGCTCTGAAACCCTTCACATTTGGGATTGATCGTGCCATGAAGGAATTCCACTATGAGAAAAGTGAAGTGGTCATGGTTGGCGACCAGCTCATGACGGATATACGAGCAGCCCACCGAGCTGGCATTCGCTCGATTTTAGTCAAACCCTTGGTCCAACATGACTCGATCAAAACGCAGATTAACCGAGCGCGTGAGCGTCGTGTGATGCGAAAAATCACTGAAAAGTACGGACCGATTACATATAAAAAAGGAATTTAACTATGGAAGAAATTCTCTGTATTGGTTGTGGAGCAACCATTCAGACGACAGACAAGGCTGGTCTTGGATTTACCCCCCAGTCGGCACTCGAAAAAGGTTTGGAGACTGGGGAAGTCTATTGCCAACGCTGTTTCCGTCTCCGTCATTACAATGAAATCACAGATGTCCAGTTGACGGACGATGATTTCCTCAAGCTCTTGCACGAGGTGGGAGACAGTGATGCCTTAGTGGTCAATGTCATTGATATCTTTGATTTTAATGGCTCTGTTATCCCAGGTTTGCCACGTTTTGTCTCGGGTAATGATGTCCTCTTGGTGGGAAATAAAAAAGATATCTTGCCCAAGTCTGTTAAACCAGGCAAGATTAGCCAGTGGCTCATGGAACGTGCACACGAAGAAGGACTTCGTCCAGTTGATGTCGTCCTAACTTCGGCCCAAAACAAACATGCTATTAAGGAAGTCATTGACAAGATTGAACACTACCGTAAGGGCCGTGATGTCTATGTGGTTGGTGTAACCAACGTTGGAAAATCAACTCTAATCAATGCTATTATCCAAGAAATCACGGGTGATCAGAATGTCATCACGACTTCGCGCTTCCCAGGGACAACCTTGGACAAAATCGAGATTCCACTTGATGACGGTTCTTATATCTATGATACACCGGGGATTATCCACCGTCACCAGATGGCTCACTACTTGACGGCTAAAAACCTCAAGTATGTCAGCCCCAAAAAGGAAATCAAGCCTAAAACCTATCAGCTCAATCCTGAACAAACCCTGTTTCTAGGCGGTCTGGGACGCTTTGACTTCATTGCAGGTGAGAAGCAAGGTTTCACAGCCTTCTTTGACAATGAACTCAAACTCCATCGTACCAAACTTGAAGGCGCTAGTGCCTTTTACGATAAGCACGTCGGAACTCTTCTGACACCACCAAATAGTAAAGAAAAAGAAGTTTTTCCAAAACTAGTCCAGCATGTATTTAACATTAAAGAAAAGACAGATCTAGTCATCTCTGGACTCGGCTGGATCCGTGTAACAGGCACAGCCAAAGTCGCCGTCTGGGCACCAGAAGGCGTCGCAGTCGTCACACGAAAAGCAATTATTTAAAATGAAATCACTGAGCGAACAAAGTGAGCTCATAAAGAGATAGTTATTGCCGTGGTGTCTTGCCAATCATTAGATTGGCAAGGGGCACAATTGAGACCAAGGCTCAATTGTGAGGCCAGGAAATCCATTTTTCAAAGATGAGATCTTTGGAAAATTAGTTCCGACCGTCCCTCACTACCTAAAATAACTATCAAAAAATAAGGAAGAAATTATGTCATTAACATCAAAACAACGTGCCTTCCTCAACAGTCAGGCACACACCCTCAAACCCATCATCCAAATCGGGAAAAATGGACTTAACGACCAAATCAAAACCAGTGTCCGTCAGGCTCTTGACGCCCGCGAATTGATTAAAGTAACGCTCTTGCAAAACACAGATGAAAATATCCACGAAGTAGCTGAAATCTTGGAAGAAGAAATCGGTGTGGATACTGTCCAAAAGATTGGACGCATCTTAATCTTGTTTAAACAATCCAGCAAGAAAGAAAATTGCAAGATTTCTAAGAAAGTCAAAGAAATTTGACCCCCATACTCCAAACAACTGTTTTTACAGAGAAATAAAGGAGACTAGCCTATGGCAATCGAACTATTGACTCCCTTTACCAAGGTAGAGTTGGAGCCAGAAATCAAGGAGAAAAAACGCAAACAAGTCGGGATTTTAGGGGGGAATTTTAACCCTGTTCACAATGCCCATCTCATCGTTGCGGACCAAGTACGCCAGCAGTTAGGACTGGATCAAGTTTTGCTCATGCCTGAGTACCAACCTCCTCACGTAGATAAAAAGGAAACCATTCCTGAACACCATCGTCTCAAGATGCTTGAATTGGCGATTGAGGGGATTGAAGGTCTGGACATTGAAACTATTGAGTTGGAGCGTAAGGGTATTTCCTACACCTACGACACCATGAAAATCTTGACAGAGCAACATCCGGATACGGATTACTACTTCATTATCGGTGCGGATATGGTGGATTATCTGCCTAAGTGGTACCGAATTGATGAGCTGGTCGACATGGTTCAGTTTGTAGGGGTTCAGCGCCCGCGCTACAAGGCTGGAACTTCCTATCCAGTTATCTGGGTGGATGTGCCTCTCATGGATATCTCATCCAGCATGGTGCGTGACTTCATTGCTCAAGGTCGGAAACCCAACTTTCTCCTACCACAGCCGGTGCTAGACTACATCGAGAAGGAGGGGCTCTACTGATGGCCTATCAAGACTATATCAACTGCTCCCGTGAGGCTTTGTTGGAAAAAATGGCAGAGCTTCTGCCTGAAAAACGCTTAACCCATTGCTTGGGTGTGGAGCGTGCAGCCATAGAACTGGCTCAGCGCTTTGGAGTCGATGTCGAGAAAGCAGGTCTTGCAGGCCTTCTTCATGACTATGCTAAAAAGCTGTCAGATCAGGATTTTCTAGACTTGATTGACCGTTATCAGCTAGACCCTAACCTCAAAAACTGGGGCAATAATGTCTGGCATGGTATGGTCGGCATCTACAAGATTCAGGAAGATTTGAACTTGCAAGATTCTGAAATCCTGCGAGCTATTGAAATCCATACAGTTGGGGCTGGTCAGATGACAGATCTTGATAAGATAATCTATGTCGCAGACTATATCGAGCACAATCGTGTCTTTCCAGGAGTGGATGTGGCACGTGAGATTGCTGAGCTATCGCTCAATAAGGCAGTGGCCTACGAAACAGCTCGAACTGTGGAGCATCTAGCTCATCAGAGATTCCCCATCTATCCCCAAACCCTTGAAACCTATAACGCCTTTGTGCACTATTTGAAAGAGGACTAAATGAAGACGGCTTTTATAATCATTGATGTTCAGAATATTTTAGTGGAAACCGGTTTTCAGACAAATAGTCTATTGGAAAAAATTTCTTATTTACAAAATCAGGCTAGAAGTAAGAATATAGAAATTATCTATGTTCAACATATTGAGAATCCTGAAGCCCAAACATCAGAAGATTGGCAGTTATCTGCGCTTTTAAATCGAAAACCTGATGAAAAGGTCTTTCAGAAGAAGTATAATAGTATTTTCAAAGAAACTGGTTTAAAAGAATACTTGGATAAACAGGGGATTGAAAAATTAGTCTTATGTGGCATGCAGACAGAATATTGTGTGGATACCTCTGTCAAGGTCGCCTTTGAATATGGCTATAAGCTTATTATTCCAGAAGGTGCTGTCACAACCTTTGATGGGAATGATATTCCAGCAGAAACGATAAATGAATTTTATGAGGACATTTGGGAGGGGCGCTTTGCAGATGTCCTAGATTACAAACATATTTTCTAGAAAGAGGACTAAATGAACGAAAAAGAATTACTAGAACTAGTCGTGAAAGCGGCGGATGAGAAACGTGCAGAGGATATCCTTGCACTTGATGTACAAGATTTGACCAGTGTAACAGACTATTTTGTTATTACTAGCTCAATGAATAGCCGTCAGTTGGACGCTATCGCTGATAATATCCGTGAAAAAGTAGCTGAAGCAGGCTTTAAAGGAAGTCACATCGAAGGTGATGCAACTGGAGGCTGGGTTTTGCTGGACCTAGGTTCTGTTGTCGTGCATATCTTCTCAGAAGAAATGCGTGCCCACTATAACCTAGAGAAGCTATGGCATGAGGCGAATTCAGTAGATATTTCAGAAACTCTTGCTTAGAAGATGAACTCAGTTGCAGTCAACTGGGTTTTATTTGCTTATTTTAGAAAAATTGATAGAAAGGTAAAGAGCGAGTGGTGTTTGCCATGGAGGCTCTTGGTATCATGATTATGGCAACTTATGAAACCTTTGCGGCGGTCTATGATGCGGTCATGGACGATAGTTTATACGATAAATGGACAGATTTTTCTCTGCGTCATTTGCCTAAGACAAAGGAGAGAAAGAAACTCTTGGAATTGGCTTGTGGGACAGGGATTCAATCTGTACGCTTTTCTCAGGCTGGTTTTGATGTGACTGGACTTGATTTGAGCGCGGATATGTTGAAGATTGCGGAGAAGAGAGCGGCTTCAGCCAAACAAAAGATTGAATTTATTGAAGGCAATATGCTGGATTTGTCCAAGGCAGGTCAATATGATTTTGTCACGTGTTACTCGGACTCAATCTGCTACATGCAGGATGAGGTGGAAGTAGGGGACGTCTTTAAAGAAGTCTATAATGCCCTCAACGAAGATGGCATCTTCATCTTTGATGTGCATTCGACCTACCAGACAGACGAAGTTTTTCCAGGCTATTCTTACCATGAAAATGCGGAAGATTTTGCCATGCTCTGGGATACTTATGAGGATGCGGCGCCTCACTCTATCGTTCATGAACTAACCTTCTTTATCAAGGAGGCTGACGGTTCCTTTAGTCGCCACGATGAAGTGCATGAGGAGCGGACTTATGAGGTTTTGACCTATGATATTTTGCTGGAACAGGCAGGATTTAAGTCCTTCAAACTCTTTGCGGACTTTGAGGACAAGGAACCGTCAGAGACAAGCACCCGTTGGTTTTTTGTCGTGCAGAAGTAGGAGATTACTATGACCATCACGGGTATTATCGCGGAGTTCAATCCTTTTCATAATGGGCACAAATATCTGCTTGAGCATGCGAAGGGGCTGAAAATCGTGGCTATGTCTGGGAATTTCATGCAGCGTGGAGAGCCTGCTATCGTGGACAAGTGGACACGGGCCCAGATGGCGCTGGAAAATGGAGCGGATCTGGTAGTGGAATTGCCCTTTTTAGTCAGTGTTCAGGCTGCTGATTTCTTTGGCCAAGGAGCTGTGGATATCTTGGCTCGGTTGGGTATTGATAGGCTAGCATTTGGGACGGAGGAAGTTCTGGATTATCAAAAAATTGCTGACTTATACACAGAACAGGGTGCTGATATGGAGCAATTTGTGGAAAATCTTCCTGATTCCCTCTCTTATCCTCAGAAGACTCAAGCTATGTGGAAGGAATTTGCAGGTCTTGATTTTTCAGGAAATACGCCCAATCATGTTCTTGCTCTGGCCTATGCAAAGGCGGTTGCAGGGCGGAACATCAAGTTGCATCCGATTCAGCGTCAGGGGGCGGGTTACCATTCTGTGGACAAGGATGTGGACTTTGCTTCGGCGACAGCTCTTCGTCAGCACCAATCAGACCAAGATTTCTTAGAACGTTTTATGCCTTCAGTTATACTCTTTGAGCAGGTTAGTAAGGTGAGCTGGGATGACTATTTTCCTCTGCTCTGCTATCAAATATTGTCAAATCCCGACCTAACCAGCATCTATCAGGTCAATCAAGAAATGGCTGTGCGCATTAAGGAAGCCATCAAAACAGCCCAGTCTTTAGAAGAATTGGTCGAGACGGTTGCCACCAAACGTTACACAAAAGCGCGTGTTAAACGCCTCTTGACTTATATCTTGGTGCAAGCTAGAGAAAGTGACTTGCCAGAAGGTGTCCATGTCCTTGGCTTTACTGAAAAAGGCAGACAACATCTCAAGTCTATGAAAGAGCAGGTCCATCTAGTCAGCCGAATTGGTAAAGAAGCTTGGGATACCATGACGCAAAAGGCAGACCAGATTTACCAACTGGGAAATCCAAGTATAGCAGAGCAGAATTTCGGCAGAGTACCGATTAGAATAGAAAAGAACTAGGTCTACTGAAAGGTAGACTTTTCTCAAATCTCTACTAAGCAACTATTTCTAAGAAATAAGGATTGTACAGGTATATTTTAGTAAATTAAACTCCAAATTCTCCAAAACATATTCTATTTTAGGTTTGTGAAAATCACTTTTTTATGGTAGAATGTAAAAGAATGTATGTCATTCGGAATAACAATAAAATGAGGTAAAAACATGGAGATCATGTCGCTTGCGATTGCTGTTTTTGCCGTCATCATTGGTTTAGTCATTGGATATGTCAGCATCTCAGCTAAGATGAAATCATCTCAGGAAGCTGCAGAGTTGATGCTTTTAAATGCTGAACAAGAAGCAACTAATTTACGTGGACAAGCTGAGCGTGAAGCAGATTTACTTGTTAATGAAGCCAAGCGTGAAAGCAAGTCTCTTAAAAAAGAAGCACTATTGGAGGCCAAAGAAGAAGCCAGAAAATACCGTGAAGAAGTGGACGCTGAATTCAAATCAGAACGTCAAGAACTCAAACAAATCGAAAGTCGTTTGACAGAGAGAGCTACTAGCCTCGACCGTAAGGACGACAATTTGACGAGTAAAGAACAAACACTTGAACAAAAAGAACAAAGTATTTCTGATAGAGCGAAAAACCTTGATGCGCGTGAAGAGCAATTAGAGGAAGTCGAAAGACAAAAAGAAGCAGAGTTAGAGCGTATTGGTGCTCTGTCTCAGGCAGAAGCACGAGATATTATCTTGGCTCAGACAGAGGAAAACTTGACCAAGGAGATTGCCAGCCGTATTCGCGAAGCTGAGCAAGAGGTCAAGGAACGTTCTGACAAAATGGCTAAGGATATCCTGGTTCAAGCTATGCAACGTATCGCTGGTGAATATGTAGCGGAGTCAACAAACTCAACGGTTCATCTGCCAGACGATACTATGAAGGGACGCATTATTGGTCGTGAAGGTCGTAACATTCGTACCTTTGAAAGTTTGACAGGGGTCGATGTGATTATCGACGATACACCAGAAGTGGTGACCTTGTCAGGATTTGATCCGATTCGTCGTGAGATTGCCCGTATGACTATGGAAATGTTGCTCAAAGATGGTCGTATCCACCCAGCTCGTATCGAAGAGTTGGTTGAGAAAAACCGTCAAGAGATTGACAATAAGATCCGTGAATACGGTGAGGCAGCAGCCTATGAGATTGGTGCGCCAAACCTTCATCCAGACTTGATGAAGATTATGGGACGTTTGCAGTTCCGTACTTCTTATGGACAAAATGTCTTGCGTCATTCGATTGAGGTGGCTAAGTTGGCTGGTATCATGGCGAGCGAACTTGGTGAAAATGCGGCTCTTGCCCGTCGTGCTGGATTCCTTCACGATATCGGGAAAGCCATTGACCGCGAGGTTGAAGGTAGCCACGTTGAAATTGGTATGGAATTGGCTCGTAAGTACAAGGAACACCCAGTTGTGGTCAATACGATTGCTAGCCACCACGGTGATGTTGAAGCCGAAAGTGTCATTGCAGTGATCGTCGCTGCAGCAGATGCCTTGAGTGCAGCTCGTCCAGGTGCTCGTAGTGAGTCTCTTGAAAGCTACATCAAGCGCCTTCATGATTTGGAAGAAATTGCTAACGGCTTTGAAGGGGTACAAAATAGCTTTGCCCTTCAAGCAGGTCGTGAAATCCGCATCATGGTCAATCCAGGACAAATCAAGGACGACAAAGTCACAATCTTGGCTCACAAAGTTCGTGAGAAAATTGAAAACAATCTCGATTACCCAGGAAATATCAAGGTAACCGTGATTCGCGAGCTTCGTGCAGTAGATTATGCTAAATAAATAAGAAAGAGCAGTTGAAAAATTACTGCTTTTTTGTTACACTAGATAGAAAGACTGTAAAGGATAATCTGGCTTTTTGCCATTATTCTAGAGAAATGTTATTTCACAGACTGACTAAAAGGAGACACAATGGCAGATCGAGGCTTACTAATCGTTTTTTCTGGTCCTTCAGGGGTTGGAAAAGGAACGGTTAGAAGAGAGATTTTTGAGAGTTCTGAAAACCAATTTCAATACTCTGTATCGATGACGACACGCGCACAACGTCCTGGAGAAGTGGACGGTGTTGACTATTTCTTCCGTACTCGCGAAGAGTTTGAAGAGCTGATTCGTCAAGGACAGATGTTGGAATACGCAGAATACGTCGGCAACTACTATGGCACTCCTCTGACCTATGTCAATGAAACCTTGGACAAGGGAATCGATGTTTTCCTTGAAATTGAAGTTCAGGGTGCTCTTCAGGTCAAGAAAAAGGTTCCAGATGCTGTCTTTATCTTCCTGACACCACCAGATTTGGATGAATTACAAGACCGCTTGGTAGGTCGTGGAACAGATAGTGCAGAAGTGATTGCCCAACGAATCGAAAAAGCCAAGGAAGAAATTGCTCTCATGCGTGAGTATGATTATGCGATTGTCAACGATCAGGTGCCCCTAGCTGCTGAGCGTGTCAAACGTGTTATCGAAGCAGAACACTTCCGTGTGGATCGTGTCATTGGTCACTATCAGGAGATGTTACCAAAATCTCCAACTACCCGATAAAATTTAGAAAATAGGTACAAGCAAATGATGTTAAAACCCTCTATTGATACCTTGCTCGACAAGGTTCCGTCAAAATATTCACTCGTAATCTTGGAAGCAAAGCGTGCCCACGAATTGGAAGCAGGTGCGCCAGCAACTCAAGGTTTCAAGTCTGAAAAATCAACTCTTCGCGCTTTAGAAGAAATCGAATCAGGAAACGTTACAATTCACCCAGATCCAGAAGGAAAACGTGAAGCAGTGCGTCGCCGTATCGAAGAAGAAAAACGCCGCAAAGAAGAAGAAGAAAAGAAAATCAAAGAGCAAATCGCTAAAGAAAAAGAAGATGGTGAAAAAATTTAAGGTTGGGGGGACTCAATCTTATTTTTTCTATTGCAAGAATGTACTGACAAGGAGGAGGTGAGAAGATGGCGATAGCCAAGATTATTGTAGATGTGCCCTTGATGCAGACGGACCAGCCCTATAGTTATAGGATTCCGGAGGAATTTGAGGGAATGCTAGAAGTTGGGATGCGAGTCCATGTACCCTTTGGTAAGGGGAATCGCCTGATTCAAGGAATCGTTCTTGGTTTGGAGTCTCAATCGGATGAAGAAGAGATGGAGCAAGATTTAAAAGATATTGTCGAAGTATTGGATTTTTCTCCTGTTCTCACGCAAGAACAACTCTGGCTGGCTGAGGAGTTACGCAAATCTGTCTTCTCCTACAAAATCTCTATCCTCAAGGCTATGTTACCAGGATTTCTGAACTCCAGCTATGACAAGATTCTCTATCCTCTGGCAGGTCTGAGTCAGACAGACAAAGAGCGCTTGTTTGGTTCAGAAGATTCTCTAGCCTTTTCTTCTCTGGATTTAGGTAAGCAAGCCGAAATGATGCGTTTGACTAGAAAAGGTCTGCTTGGTTTGGAATATCAGGCTGTCGATCAAAAGAAGGTCAAGACCCAGTCTTGGTATGAGGTCAATCTTGCTCGATTAGAAGGTGTCGAGATTTCTGCACGCGCCAAGAAAAAGTTGGAATTGAGAGATTATTTGCTGTCTCATCCAGAGAGTGCTTCTTTGGCTAGTTTGTTAGAGTCCTACTCACGGGAGCAAGTTAACTTCTTTGTGGAACAAGGTGCTGTTACCATAGTCCAAAAGGAAGTGCAACGCTCGGCTGCTTATTTTGAAGGGATTGAGGCAAGTCAGCCTTTGGAGTTGAATCCAGAACAAAGGCAGGCGCGTGATGCGGTTGTCAGTGCGATTGGCAGTCATCAGCCTCCCTTCCTCCTTCAAGGAATTACAGGGAGTGGGAAGACCGAGGTTTATTTGCAGATTATCCAAGGGGCCTTGGATAAGGGCAAGACAGCTATTTTGCTGGTGCCTGAGATTTCCTTGACTCCTCAGATGACGGAGCGTTTTATCGCTCGTTTTGGAGATAAGGTTGCCATTCTTCACTCTGGCCTGTCCAATGGTGAAAAGTACGATGAATGGCGCAAGGTGGAACGTGGCGATGCCCAAGTTGTTGTTGGTGCTAGATCGGCCATCTTTGCTCCGCTGAAAAATCTGGGTGTTATGATTATTGATGAGGAGCATGAAGCAACTTATAAGCAGGATAGTAATCCTCGTTACCATGCCAGAGAAGTAGCTATTTTACGGGCTCAGTATAATCAAGCAGCCCTGGTACTTGGGTCAGCAACTCCTAGTCTGGAAAGCCGTGCTCGGGCTGGAAAAGGCGTCTATCAACATTTACGTCTGACCCAACGTGCCAATCCTTTGGCTAGGATCCCTGAGGTTCAAGTAATTGACTTTCGAGACTATATTGGACAAAACGAGACATCAAACTTTACGCCTCCTTTGCTAGAAGCCATCCAAGACTGTCTGGCTAAAAAAGAGCAGGTGGTTCTCATGCTCAATCGCCGTGGTTATTCTAGCTTTGTCATGTGTCGGGAGTGTGGAACTGTGGATACTTGTCCCAACTGTGATATTTCTTTGACCTTGCACATGGATACCAAGACCATGAATTGCCATTATTGTGGTTTTTCAAAGGATATTCCTCAGATCTGTCCTAACTGCAAGAGCCGAAGTATTCGTTACTATGGGACAGGGACACAGAAGGCTTATGATGAGCTGGCAGAACTCTTTCCTCAGGCTCGCATTCTGCGCATGGATGTGGATACGACTCGTAAGAAAGGTAGTCACCAAGTTCTGCTTGACCAGTTTGGGCGAGGAGAAGCAGATATCTTGCTAGGAACTCAGATGATTGCCAAGGGATTGGATTTTCCCAATGTGACTTTGGTCGGAGTTCTAAATGCCGATACAGCCTTGAATCTGCCTGATTTCCGTTCTTCTGAGAGAACCTTCCAGCTCTTGACTCAGGTGGCAGGCCGTGCAGGTCGTGCTGAAAAAGCTGGTCAGGTCTTGATTCAGTCTTACAATCCGCAGCACTATGCTATTCGATTTGCCAAGGATCAGGACTACGAAGGCTTTTATGCCTATGAAATGGGAATTAGACGACAACTTGGTTATCCACCTTACTATTTCACCATTGGCATTACCCTTTCTCACAAGAAAGAAGAAGAGGTGGTCAAACGTGCTTATGAAGTTATGAACATTTTGCGGTTAGGCTTGTCAGATACCAGTAAGATTCTAGGACCAACGCCAAAACCTATTGCTCGTACCCATAACCTCTATCATTACCAGATTTTGATTAAATACCGTTTAGAAGATGAGCTGGGGCCGACCCTCAACCAGGTCTTGGCCCTGACTCAAGAACGGGAAAATAGTGAGCTCCGTCTCAGCATTGACCATGAGCCGCAGCAATTTTTATAAGAAGGAGAAGATATGACAAAATTAATCTTTATGGGGACACCCGACTTTTCAGCAACAGTTTTAAAAGGGCTTTTGACAGATGACCGTTACGAAATTCTAGCCGTTGTGACCCAGCCAGACCGTGCTGTCGGTCGTAAAAAAGTTATCCAAGAAACCCCAGTCAAGCAGGCTGCCAAGGAAGCAGGTCTTCCTATCTACCAACCTGAAAAATTATCTGGAAGTCCAGAGATGGAAGAGATTATGCAGCTAGGAGCGGATGGAATTGTGACCGCTGCTTTTGGGCAGTTTCTCCCAAGTAAACTCCTTGATAGCATGGACTTTGCGGTCAATGTTCACGCTTCCCTTCTTCCCAAACACCGTGGTGGTGCGCCTATCCATTATGCCTTGATTCAAGGAGATGAGGAAGCTGGTGTGACCATTATGGAGATGGTTAAGGAAATGGATGCAGGGGATATGATTTCTCGTCGTAGTATTCCGATTATGGATGAGGACAATGTCGGCACCTTGTTTGAGAAATTGGCGCTAGTTGGTCGTGATTTGCTTTTGGATACTTTGCCTGCCTATATTGCTGGGGAGATTAAACCTGAACCACAGGATCCAAGTCAGGTTACTTTCTCGCCAAACATCAAGCCAGAGGAAGAAAAATTGGATTGGAATAAAAGCAATCGTCAACTCTTTAACCAAATCCGTGGGATGAATCCGTGGCCTGTTGCCCATACTTTCCTTAAGGGCGACCGCTTTAAGATTTATGAAGCTTTAGCAGTAGAAGGTCAGGGAAATCCAGGTGAAATTCTCTCTATTGGTAAGAAAGAATTGATTGTCGCAACGGCAGAAGGGGCTCTATCCCTCAAACAAGTGCAGCCAGCTGGTAAACCTAAGATGGACATTGCTTCCTTCCTCAATGGAGTTGGACGTACATTGACTGTAGGAGAACGATTTGGTGACTAAAGTAGAAACGGCTAGAAGTTTAGCCCTAGCAGTATTAGAGGATGTTTTTATCAATCAAGCATACTCAAATATCGCCTTAAATAAGCATCTCAAGGGAAGTCAACTTTCAGCAGCGGACAAGGGTTTGGTGACCGAGCTGGTCTATGGAACGGTAGCCCGTAAACTGACTCTGGAATGGTACCTATCCCACTTTATCGAAGACAGAGACCAGTTAGACAGTTGGCTTTATGTCCTTCTTCTTATGAGTGCCTACCAGCTCTGCTATTTGGACAAGATTCCTAATCACGCTGTGGTTAATGAAGCGGTAGAACTATCCAAAACTCGTAAAAAAGGCAGTGAAAAATTTGTCAACGCCGTCCTTCGCCGTATCTTGCGTGAAGGCTGGCCAGATATTGCTAGCATCAAGCGAAAAAACAAGCGTGATTCCATTGCCTATTCTCTCCCAGTTTGGCTAGTTGCTAAGCTCAAGGAAGAATACGGAGAAGAGCGAGCGCAAGCTATTTTTGAAAGTCTTTTGGTGCGAAACAAGGTCAGTATTCGTGTAACGGACCTAGGACGAAAAGAAGAAATCCAAGTCTTGTTGGAGGCCAGTGATTCATCCTTGTCTCCCTCTGGTCTTGTGAAGGAGCAAGGGCATTTTGCAGGCCATGATTTGTTTGCGGATGGAGCAATTACCATCCAAGACGAGTCCAGTCAGCTTGTTGCTCCGACGCTTGATTTAAAAGGGAATGAGCAGGTTCTAGATGCCTGTGCGGCTCCGGGTGGGAAAACAGCCCATATAGCCTCTTATCTCACGACAGGTCAGGTTACGGCTCTGGACTTGTACGATCACAAGTTGGACTTAATCCAAGAAAATGCCCAACGTCTAGGAGTTGAAGATCAAGTTCAAACGCAAAAATTGGATGCCAGAAGGGTGCATGAGTTTTTTGGTCAGGATTCTTTTGATAAGATTTTGGTGGATGCTCCTTGTTCAGGAATCGGTCTTTTGCGCCGAAAACCAGATATCAAATACAATAAAGAAACGGCAGATTTCGCGTCCTTACAGGAAATTCAGCTAGAAATATTAGGTAGTGTTTGTCAAACACTACGCAAAGGTGGTATAATAACTTATAGTACCTGTACTATTGTCTCAGAGGAGAACTTTCAAGTCGTACAGGCATTTTTAGAAAGTCATCCTGAATTTGAGCAGGTAACACTAGAACATGAATGTAAAGATATCATGAAAGATGGCTGTATCCTCATTACACCTGAATTGTATGGAAGTGATGGATTCTTCATCAGTCAATTTCGCAAGATATCGGATTAGGAAGGAACTAACACATGGAAATTTCATTATTAACAGATGTTGGTCAGAAACGAACAAATAACCAAGACTATGTCAACCACTATGTCAATAGAGCTGGACGTACCATGATTATCCTAGCTGATGGTATGGGAGGTCATCGCGCAGGGAATATCGCTAGTGAAATGGCGGTAACAGACCTAGGTATAGCTTGGGTTGATACCCAAATAGATACAGTCAATGAAGTGCGTGAATGGTTCGCCAATTACCTAGAAATTGAAAATCAAAAGATTCATCAACTTGGACAAGATGATGCCTATAAAGGAATGGGAACAACTCTAGAAGCTGTTGCTATTATTGGCAATCAGGCTATCTATGCTCATATTGGAGATTCTCGTATCGGTTTGATTCGTGGAGAAGAATACCACCAGTTAACGAGCGACCATTCCTTGGTCAATGAATTGCTCAAGGCTGGTCAATTGACACCTGAAGAAGCAGCTAGCCACCCACAGAAAAATATTATTACCCAGTCAATTGGTCAAAAAGACGAAATTCAGCCTGATTTTGGAATGATTACCCTTGCGACAGGAGATTATCTCCTACTTAATAGCGATGGATTAACCAACATGATTTCAGGCAGTGAGATTTGTGATATTTTAACCAGTGATATTCCTTTGGCAGATAAGGCAGCAACCTTGATCCGTTTTGCTAATAATGCAGGTGGTTTGGACAATATTACAGTTGCCCTTATTGCTGTTAATGAGGAGGAAACAGAATGATCCAAATCGGCAAGATTTTTGCCGGACGCTATCGGATTGTGAAACAGATTGGCCGAGGAGGCATGGCAGATGTCTATTTGGCCAAGGATTTAATTCTAGATGGAGAAGAAGTGGCAGTGAAGGTCCTGAGGACCAACTACCAGACGGACCCAATAGCTGTAGCTCGTTTTCAGCGTGAAGCGAGAGCTATGGCAGATCTAGACCATCCTCATATCGTTCGGATAACAGATATTGGTGAGGAAGACGGTCAACAGTATCTTGCAATGGAGTATGTTGCTGGACTAGACCTTAAACGCTATATCAAGGAACACTATCCTCTTTCTAATGAAGAAGCAGTCCGTATTATGGGACAAATCCTCCTAGCCATGCGTTTGGCCCATACCAGAGGAATTGTCCATAGGGACTTGAAACCTCAAAATATCCTTTTGACACCAGATGGGACTGCCAAAGTCACAGACTTTGGGATTGCGGTAGCCTTTGCAGAGACAAGTCTGACCCAGACTAACTCTATGCTGGGTTCGGTTCATTACTTGTCACCAGAGCAGGCGCGTGGTTCGAAGGCGACTGTGCAGAGTGATATCTATGCCATGGGGATTATTTTCTATGAGATGCTGACAGGCCATATCCCTTATGACGGGGATAGTGCGGTGACCATTGCTCTCCAGCATTTCCAGAAACCACTGCCGTCAGTTATAGCTGAGAATCCATCTGTGCCTCAGGCTTTAGAGAATGTTGTCATCAAGGCAACTGCCAAGAAATTGACAGATCGTTATCAGTCAGTTGCAGAGATGTATGTGGACTTGTCTAGTAGTTTGTCTTATAATCGTCGCAATGAGCCTAAATTGGTGTTTAATGATACCACTAAGGCTGACACCAAGACTCTTCCTAAAGTTCCACAAAGTACCTTGACTTCGATTCCTAAGGTGCAAACACAAAGTCCAAAGCCACAGACTGCGAAGCCGAGTCAGCAGGCTTCAGAGGACAATTACGCAACCAAGCCTGTTAAGAAACGGAAATTTAGAGTTCGCTATATGATTTTGTTGGCCAGCATTGTATTGGTGGCAGTTTCTCTTATTTGGATACTATCCAGAACTCCTGCAACCATTGCCATTCCAAATGTGGCAGGTCAGACTGTGGCGGAAGCCAAGGAAACCCTCAAGAAAGCCAATTTTGAGATTGGCGAGGAGAAATCAGAGGCTAGTGAAAAGGTGGAAGAAGGGCGGATTATCCGTACAGATCCTGACGCTGGAACTGGTCGAAAAGAAGGAACGAAAATCAATTTAGTTGTCTCATCAGGCAAGCAATCTTTCCAATTGAGCAATTATATCGGCCGTAAATCGACCGATGTTATCGCAGAACTCAAGCAGAAGAAGGTACCTGAAAATCTCATCAAGATAGAGGAAGAAGAATCAAGCGAGAGTGAAGAAGGAACAGTTCTTAGACAGAGCCCGTCTGCTGGAACAACTTATGATTTGAGTAAGGCCTCAACAATTACTTTAACTATTGCTAAGAAAGTAACAAGTGTTGTCATGCCAAGTTATACAGGTTCCAGTCTTGAATTTACGAAAAATAACCTCATCCAAATTGTTGGTATAAAAGAAGCCAACATTGAAGTTGTAGAAGTTACCACAGCTCCTTCCGGAACTGCTGAAGGTACCGTCGTTGAACAGAGTCCAAGAGCAGGTGAAAAGGTAGATTTGAATAAGACACGCATCAAGATTTCAATTTACAAACCGAAAACACCGCCGTCAACATCATCATCAGCACCAGCCCAACGTGGAAACCAAGGTTCTACTACAACACCAAGTCAGGGGAACCAGCAAGGAAATCAACGAGGAGATACTCATTCTACTAATCAATCAAGTAGTGAGGGAAGCCACGAAAATTCACGTAATTAAATGAATCTTTGTCATGATTTCATGGCAAAGATTTTTTTTGACTCCAGATTTGTGATAGAATAGAGGAAGTTGATAAAAGGAGGAAAGTATGGAAGAATCAAGAGAATTAAATGCCGTCATCGATGTGATTATGTTAGCTGGAACCATTCTTCTCAAAAGTGGCTCAGAGATTCATCGTGTAGAAGATACCATGATCCGTATTGCGCATTCGCAGGGGATTGTGGATTGCAATGTTCTTGCCATGCCTGCCGCTATCTTTTTCTCCATTGAAAATACCAATATTTCGCGAATGAAGCGCGTGACCTCCTCTTCTTACAACATCGAAAAAGTCTGCGATGTGAACCAGATTTCTCGTCAGTTGGTCGGGGGGCAGATTGATTTAGAGACAGCCTTCAAGCAATTGAAGGCCTTGCAAGCCCAGCCCCTTCCTTATACTAAGTTGCAGGTAACTTTGGCTGCAACCTTTAGTGCTCCTTTCTTTTCGATTATGTTTAGTGGAAATATCTACGACGCACTTGGGGCAGGAGTGGCTACCTTATTTGGTTTTGCCTTTTCCCTCTATGTAGAGAAGTTTATCCGAATTCCCTTTGTGACAGCCTTTGCTGGAGCCTTTGTTTTTGGGATGATAGCCCAGTTTTGGGCTCGCTACACAGGCTTTCCTTCAACGGCAGATTTGATTATAGCTGGTGCTGTCATGCCTTTTGTACCAGGAATTGCCTTGACCAATGCGGTTCGTGATATTATGACCAACCACATAAACTCTGGTATGAGTAAGATGTTTGAATCTCTACTCATTACCCTTGCTTTAGGGGCGGGAACTTCTGTCGCCTTGGTATTGATGAATTAATATGACACTAACAACCTTTTTATTACAAGCAGTAGCAAGTCTTCTTGCTATTATCACTTTTTTAATTGTACTCAATGTGCAACGGTCTATGCTCTTACCTGGAGGGATTTTGGGCATGGTTGTCTGGCTGATTTATCTCTTGCTTAAAGAACCGACCAATGTCATCGTAGCCACCTTCATTGCGGCTATTATCGGTTCTTGTATCAGCCAGATTTTAAGTATTCTTTATAAGACACCTGCTGTGGTCTTTATCTTGGCTATCTTGGCACCTCTGGTTCCGGGTTATCTCTCCTATCGGACAACTGCCTTTTTTGTGACGGGAGATTACAGTCATGCCATTGCTAGTGCAACCTTGGTTGTTATGCTGGCTTTGGTGATTTCCATTGGCATGGCTAGCGGAACAGTGATTCTTAGACTTTATTCCTACTTAAGAAAGCAGCATAATGGTTAGAATAATAAGCGACTTGATTTGGTGAATCAAGTCTTTTTTCTCTCTTTTACTGCTATTTGTGATAAAATAGTATGGAACGATTTTTTACAATGAATGATAAAACAGAGGTAAATATGACAATCGGTATTGATAAGATTGGTTTTGCGACCAGTCAATATGTCTTGAAATTACAAGACTTAGCAGAAGCGAGGGGAATTGACCCTGAAAAATTAAGTAAAGGACTCTTGCTCAAGGAATTGAGTATTGCACCCCTAACTGAGGACATCGTGACCTTGGCGGCCAGTGCTAGTGACTCTATTTTAACTGAGCAAGAAAGAGCAGAAATTGATATGGTCATTGTGGCTACCGAGTCAGGAATTGACCAGAGTAAGGCTGCGGCCGTCTTTGTGCATGGTTTGCTGGGCATCCAGCCCTTTGCTCGTAGTTTCGAGATTAAAGAAGCTTGCTATGGAGCGACAGCGGCCCTTCATTATGCCAAATTGCATGTGGAAAATTCTCCAGAGTCCAAGGTCTTGGTCATTGCCAGTGATATTGCCAAATACGGTATTGAAACTCCAGGAGAACCAACTCAGGGTGCTGGCAGTGTGGCCATGTTGATTACACAAAATCCACGCATTATGGCCTTTAATAATGACAATGTGGCTCAGACCCGTGATATCATGGATTTCTGGCGTCCAAATTACTCGACAACTCCTTATGTAAATGGTGTCTATTCTACCCAGCAATACTTGGATAGTTTGAAAACGACTTGGCTTGAATACCAAAAACGCTACCAGGTTACTTTAGATGATTTTGCGGCTGTTTGCTTCCACTTGCCTTATCCTAAATTAGCTCTAAAAGGCTTGAAAAAAATCATGGATAAGAACTTGCCTCAAGAGAAAAAAGACCTCTTGCAAAAGCATTTTGACCAGTCTATTCTCTACAGTCAAAAGGTGGGGAATATCTACACTGGTTCCCTCTTCCTTGGGCTTTTGTCTCTCTTGGAAAATACAGATAGTTTGAAGGCTGGGGATAAAATTGCCCTTTATAGTTACGGAAGTGGTGCTGTCGCTGAGTTCTTCAGTGGTGAATTGGTTGAAGGATATGAAGCTTATTTGGATAAAGAACGTTTGAACAAGCTCAACCAACGAACTGCCCTGTCTGTTGCTGACTATGAAAAAGTCTTCTTTGAGGAAGTAGACTTAGATGAAACAAATTCTGCCCAGTTTTCTGGCTATGAAAATCAAGATTTTGCCTTGGTTGAAATTGTTGACCACCAACGCCGTTATAGCAAGGTTGAAAAATAATGAAGATAAGTTGGAATGGATTTTCTAAAAAATCATACCAAGAGCGCCTCGAGCTGTTAAAAGCTCAGGCGCTCCTTAGTCCTGAGAGACAAGCAAGTCTGGAGCAGGATGAACAGCTGAGTGTGACTGTGGCAGACCAGCTGAGTGAGAATGTAGTGGGAACTTTTTCTCTGCCTTATTCGCTGGTCCCAGAGGTTCTCGTTAACGGTCAGGAATACACAGTTCCCTATGTGACAGAAGAGCCCTCAGTGGTTGCTGCGGCCAGCTATGCAAGTAAAATCATCAAGCGAGCAGGCGGTTTTACTGCTCAAGTTCATGAGCGCCAGATGATTGGGCAGGTGGCCCTTTATCAAGTTGCTAATCCTGATCTAGCGCAAGTGCAGATTGCAAGCAAGAAAGCCGAACTCTTGGAACTTGCCAATCAAGCCTATCCTTCTATCGTTAAACGTGGAGGTGGGGCGCGTGATTTGCATGTAGAACAGATAAAAGGCGAAACAGACTTCCTTGTTGTTTATCTCCATGTTGATACCCAAGAAGCCATGGGAGCCAATATGCTCAACACCATGCTGGAAGCCTTGAAACCAGTCTTAGAAGAACTCAGTCAGGGACAGAGTCTTATGGGAATCCTGTCTAATTACGCGACCGATTCTCTGGTGACAGCAAGCTGTCGTATCGCCTTTCGATACTTGAGCCGCCAAAAGGATCAAGGACGAGAATTTGCGGAGAAGATAGCCTTGGCTAGCCAGTTTGCGCAGGCTGATCCTTATCGAGCTACTACCCATAATAAAGGGATTTTTAATGGTATTGATGCCATTTTGATTGCCACAGGTAATGACTGGCGTGCTATTGAGGCAGGAGCTCATACCTTTGCCAGTCGAGATGGACATTACCAAGGTCTTAGCTCTTGGCGTCTAGACTTGGAGACAGAAGAATTAGTTGGTGAGATGACACTACCCATGCCTGTAGCGACCAAGGGTGGCTCTATTGGTCTCAACCCTCGTGTAGCTCTCAGTCATGAATTATTGGGAAATCCTTCTGCCAAAGAATTAGCCCAGATTATCGTGTCTATTGGTCTCGCCCAAAACTTTGCGGCCCTCAAAGCCTTGGTGAGTACGGGCATCCAGCAAGGCCACATGAAATTGCAGGCCAAATCCTTAGCTCTCCTAGCAGGAGCCAGTGAATCCGAGGTAGCTCCCCTAGTTGAGCGCCTCATCGCAGAGAAAACCTTTAACTTAGAGACAGCCCAGCATTATTTAGAAAACTTAAGATCATAAAAAACTCAGACGAATTGGTCTGAGTTTTCTTGTACTTAAATACTTTTTCCTGGTAATAGTGTAACTGGTAAGAAGTAACCAGTTGTTGCGACTTCCTTGCCTTCAATCTTTTGCAAGAGAAGATCAACAGTGAGGCAGGCAATCTCTTCCAAAGGTTGCTTGATGGTCGCGAGTTGAGGATAGTAATTCTCGATAAAGTAAGTCCCATCATAGCCGATGACCTTGAGTTCTTCTGGGACAGAAATGCCCAGCTCCTGAGCGATTTTAATGACCAGAATAGCTGTTAAGTCATCCGAAGCGAAAATGGCATCTGGTTTTTGTTGAGTCAAGATATTCTTGATTTCCATTTCTTTTCTGACTGGAGAAAAGTCACTGGAAACATTGATAATAGGAGCTTTTGGGAGTACAGATGCAAAGCCAGCGTGGCGTAGTCCAGTTGGTGAGTTAGAATTGTCATTCCCTGTAATCATGATGATAGACTGGGCGCCTGTCTTAAGCAAGGTCTGGGCAGCAAGGACCCCGCCAGCATAGTTGTCAGAGGAGACGACGGGAATATCTGGAGACAGGTTTCGGTCAAAGGAAATAATCGGTGCTGTCACACGATTGTAGTCTTCTATTCCCAAGTTGTGACTACCCGAAATGATGCCGTCCACCTGATTGGCTTCTAACATTTCGATGTATTCGCGTTCCTTCTCAGAATCGTGCTCGCTGTTGCAGATGATGGTCTTGTAACCATTTTTGAAGAGTTGGTGTTCCAGCTTGTCAATCAATTCTGCATAGAAAACGTTGGAAATATTGGGGAAAATCAAACCGATTAACTTAGCTGATTTTCCTTGCAGACTACGAGCTAGGTTGTTGGGTTTATAGCCCAATTCTCGCATAGCTTCATTAACCTTTTGAATGGTTTTTTCAGATAAATACCCTTTTTTATTGATAACCCGAGAAACGGTAGTAGGGCTGACGCCTGCAAGTTTGGCGACATCAGTTAGTTTTGCGACCATAATCTAATTCATAGTAAGTTCCAGTTGGGTTTCCAGATTTAATCAGGATACCATTTTGGTTCACATGTGGGAAGACACGACCAGAAAATACTTTTTCTCCTTTATTGATGAAAATTTCAAAGACAGAGTTATCGATGAAGATTGTAGCAGTAGTAGCCTGATTCTCGATAGGGCAAGAACGTGTAGTTCCAAATTCTTGGGCATACTGTTCTCCAGCCTGGCTACGATCCACTGTCACTTGACCATTTACAAGGTCAAAGTTGATGGAAAGTCCCTTGCCTTCTTGATCAGCTAGTAAGACAATCTCGCTCTGGCTATTAGCTTCCAAGCTGAGTTCAAGTTCGTAAGTGTTCTTAGTTTGGGCACGATTTGAGAAGGCTTCTTCAGAAGCGCGAAGATCCTTGATGGCTGCGACTGGGTATTGGTAGAGTTTACCGTCTTTGATAGTTAGTTCTTTGACCAAAGAGAAGGTTCCTTGGTGGTCAAAACGGTCAGATGGGTAAGAAACATCTGGCAAGCCAAGCCAGCTAACAGCTAGAGCACGTCCATCAGGAGCGTTGAAGGCTTGAGTTGCATAGGCTTCGAAACCATAGTCCATGTTTTGAAGTTGAGATACATCTACCATTTTAGCATTTTCAGGGTCAAAGGAAGCCCCAATCTTATACATATTTGGAAAGATATTATCGTAGTCTAGAACTTTCTTATCCAATCCTTGTGGGCAGTAGAGAAGGACAGGTTGTTCCCCTACAAAGACCAGATTTGGACATTCCATCATGTAGGCAGTACGGTCGTTAGCAAAGTCAAGGTTGCCAACTGCTTGCCAGTTTGTGTAGTCGTTGTCAACAGCCTTGTAGAGACGGACGAAGCCTTTTTTCTCCAAGTCCTGTCCACCGACGATGGCATAATATTGACCTTTAAAGTTAAAAATTTGCGGATCTCGGAAGTGGTCTGTAGAGTCTGCTGGCTGGTCAATCAAGATCTTGTCAATCTTGGTAATCTTGCCATCCTTATCTATCAAAGCACCAATCTGGTAAGGGTGACGGATCCAGTTTTCATCACGAACATTTCCTGTATAAAATAGGAACAAGTTATCACCAAATTGCATGGCAGAACCAGAGTAGGCACCGTGGCTATCTAATGGAGTATCTGGTAAAACTTTGATTCCAGTTTCTGTGAAGTGAACCAAGTCCTCGCTTTCCAATTGCACCCAAGATTTCAAACCGTGGGCTGCACCGAAAGGAAAGTTTTGATAAAAAACAACCCACTTCCCATCAAAGTAAGAAAAGCCATTTGGATCGTTGAGAAGTCCTGTTTTTGGCTCAACATGGTAATGAGTATGCCATGGAGATTGTGCCATATTTTCTTTTATATTTTGAATTTCTTCTTGCGTCCAATCTTGATAAAGTCTGTAACGACGCTCAGTTGTCCATTCCATTCATTCATTCCTCCAAAAATCTTATCACTTTTAATAGTAACCGTTTTCGGTTAAAAAAGCAAGTCTTTTATGTTAAAAAAGAGGAAAAACTGTCAAACGTTTGTCACAAAATAAATGCAGGAAACCAATCAAATTTTCACGGAAATATGAAAGATAATGAAATAAAAACCTTTTAAACTAAGATTTCAAACTTATTTTTTCAAGTAACGCCTGATAAAACAGTCAAAAACAATCAATCTAAAGCGTGCCCACTAAGTGGATAGAACATTTTTTCTGCAAAACGCTTGACATATTTCTAAAACATGATAAAATAATAGTCGTAAGGGCGAATAAAATCGCTTTCAAACAATAACAAAATTCTATAATAAGGAGATTTTTGCTATGGATTATAGTAAAGTTGCTGCCGAGGTCATTGAGGCTGTCGGTAAGGATAATCTTGTAGCTGCAGCACACTGTGCAACTCGTCTTCGTTTGGTATTGAAAGACGAATCAAAAGTGAATCAAGCAGCTCTAGATAATAATGCGGATGTCAAGGGAACTTTTAGCACTAATGGACAATATCAAATTATCATTGGTCCTGGTGATGTTAACTTCGTGTATGCGGAAATCATCAAGAAAACTGGTTTAAAAGAAGTTTCGACAGATGATTTGAAAGAGATTGCTAATAAAGACAAAAAGTTCAATCCATTGATGGACTTGATTAAACTTTTGTCAGACATCTTTGTTCCTATTATCCCTGCCTTAGTTGCAGGTGGTCTCTTGATGGCTTTACGTAACTTCTTGACATCACCAGATTTGTTTGGACCTCAATCAATTGAAGATATGTATCCTGCAATCAAAGGCTTCTCAGCTATGATTCAATTGATGTCTGCTGCTCCATTTATGTTCCTCCCTGTTTTGGTTGGTATTTCAGCAGCCAAGCGCTTTGGAGCAAACCAATTCCTTGGTGCGGCAATTGGTATGATTATGACCACTCCAGATTTGGGTGGCAAAGAAGCCTTCTGGGACATCTTAGGTTTCCATGTTACACAAACAAACTATGCTTATCAAGTTATTCCAGTCCTTGTTGCAATCTGGTTGTTAGCAAATTTGGAAAAATTCTTCCACAAGAAATTGCCATCTGCAGTTGACTTCACTTTCACACCGCTTTTATCAGTGATGCTTACAGGCTTCCTTACCTTTACAGTTATCGGTCCTGTTATGTTGGTTGTGTCTGATGCGATTACAAATGCGATTGTATGGTTGTACAACACAACAGGTGCCTTTGGTATGGGTCTATTTGGTGGAACTTACTCACTAATCGTTATGACAGGTCTTCACCAATCATTCCCAGCAATCGAAACACAATTGTTGTCTGCTTACAATAATAACGGTACTGGATTTGGAGACTACATCTTTGTTGTTGCTTCAATGGCAAACGTAGCACAAGGTGCGGCTACTCTTGCAATCTACTTCTTGACAAAAAATGCTAAAACAAAAGGATTGTCAAGTTCGGCTGCTGTTTCTGCCTTCCTTGGTATTACAGAACCTGCTCTCTTTGGGGTAAACTTGAAATACAAATTCCCATTCTTCTGCGCCCTTGCTGGTTCAGCAATTGGTGCCTTCGTAGCAGGTTTAACTCACGTTATTGCAGTTTCATTGGGAGCGGCTGGATTTATTGGATTCCTTTCTATTAAGGCTGCTTCAATCCCTATGTATATAGTTGCGGAAATTATGTCCTTTGTTGCCGCCTTTGCTTTCACTTATTTCTACGGGAAAACAAAAGCAGCTAGTGTCTTTGCTGATGAAGCAGCCACAGCAACTGCAGAAACAGTTACTGAACCTACAGTAGAAGCACCAGTAGTGGAAGAGACTGATACTCTTCAAAATGAAACACTTGTAACTCCTATCGTCGGTGATGTTGTCGCTCTTGCTGATGTCAATGACCCAGTATTCTCAAGTGGAGCTATGGGACAAGGTATCGCTGTGAAACCTAGTCAAGGTGTGGTCTATGCACCAGCTGATGCTGAAGTTTCAATCGCATTTCCAACTGGACACGCTTTTGGTTTGAAAACAACTGATGGTGCTGAAGTTTTGATCCACGTTGGTATCGACACTGTAACAATGAACGGTGACGGTTTTGAAGCAAAAGTTGCTCAAGGTGACAAGGTCAAAGCTGGCGATGTTCTTGGAACATTTGACTCAAACAAAATCGCTGCAGCTGGCCTTGATGATACAACAATGGTTATCGTTACAAATACAGCTGACTACGCTTCAGTAGCTCCAGTCGCAACAGGTTCAGTTGCGAAGGGTGATGCTGTTATCGAAGTGAAAATCTAATCAATCCTCTCTAAAGTGAAAACGAACAAATGACATGTTTGTTCGTTTTTGCTTGAATGGTAAGATTTACAGAGGAAAATCTAAAAAATAGAGAAATTTAGACTTTCGAAATATGCTATAATAAAGAAAATAAAAACAAGAGGTTTATCATGACAAAATTATATGGAAGCTTGGAAGCGGGCGGTACAAAGTTTGTCTGTGCTGTCGGTGATGAGAACTTTAACGTTGTAGAAAAAACACAATTTCCAACAACAACTCCAATCGAAACAATCGATAAAACCATCGAGTTCTTCTCAAAATTCGATAATCTTGCTGGTCTTGCAGTTGGTTCATTTGGTCCGATTGATATTGACAAAAACTCAAAAACTTATGGCTTTATCACAACGACTCCAAAACCAAACTGGGCAAATGTGGACTTGCTTGGTGCCCTTCGCCGCGCCCTCAACGTGCCAATGTACTTCACTACAGACGTAAACAGCTCTGCTTATGGTGAAGTGGTTGCCCGTAACAATGCTGGTGGCCGTATCGAAAACTTGGTTTACTACACAATTGGTACAGGTATTGGAGCTGGTGTTATCCAACGTGGGGAGTTTATCGGTGGTGTTGGTCACCCTGAAATGGGTCACTATTATGTGGCTAGACACCCAATGGATATTGAAAAAGAATTTAAAGGAGTTTGTCCTTTCCATAAGGGATGTTTGGAAGGCTTTGCGGCTGGTCCAAGTCTAGAAGCTCGTACAGGTATTCGTGGTGAAAATATTGAACTTAACAGCTCTGTCTGGGATGTTCAAGCCTACTACATCGCTCAAGCTGCGGTCAATGCTACAGTGACTTTCCGTCCGGATGTGATTGTCTTTGGTGGTGGAGTTATGGCTCAACAACACATGCTGGACCGTGTCCGTGAGAAATTTACAGCTCTTCTCAATGGTTACCTACCAGTACCAGATGTGCGTGATTACATTGTAACGCCAGCAGTCGCAGGAAATGGTTCTGCCACACTTGGAAACTTTGTTCTTGCAAAAGAAGTTTCAAAATAAAACACAAAATCCGCTTGGGAAACCAAACGGATTTTTTTATGCGTCAAAGCATTTGCCAGAAAAAGTCGATAATATAGGTTAGACCGTAGGTATAAACCACGAGGGTAAAGGGTTTGGTCAGAATGATGATAGTCATATAGCGCTTGAAACTCATCTTGGTCAGGGCAGCTAGCATACAGAGAAAGTCAGCCGGACTAATCGGCCAAATCATCATAAAGATAAAGAAACGGTCAAAACGATTGCCCTTATCCAACCAGCCGATATACTTGTCATAGGTGCGCTTGCTGACGACAGACTGGACAAAGGCAGCCCCATAGAGGCGCACCAGATAAAAGATAATGGCACAGCCAATCACGATGCCGATATAGTTGTAGATAGTCCCGATGATGTGCCCGTAGATAAAGACCCCAGCCACCGAGGTCAAGGCCCCAGGAATGATAGGGACGACCGTCTGTAAAATCTGTAAAAAGATAAAGAGAGGTGGCCCCCAGATGCCTGCCTGCTGGATAAAGGCAGAGAGGGTTTCCTTGGACTGTAACACTCCTGCCTGATAAGCCCAAATACAGAAAATCAAACTTCCAACCCCACCGACAATCGATGAGATATTGATAATTTGCTGTAAAAGGGGAGAAACAGCTTTCATTTGTTTATCCTGTGACATGTAAACTCCTCATAGATAGTATAATTCTACTATACCATATTTTGGAGGAGAAAGGGGGAATGAGTGTTTTTGTGAGGGTGAAGCTCAAGAATTTAAATCTAATTTTATTCCTTTTTTAAAATTTAAGAATAGGTTTCATGATATAATGTGTATAAGTAAATTCATATTGGAGAATTAAAATGAAATCAACAATAGAGAAAATTAATAAATTTCGGGATGATCGTGATTGGAGAAAATTTCACAATGAAAAAGATTTAGCTATTTCTATCTTGCTGGAATCTAGTGAACTTCTAGAGTTGTTCCAATGGAAGCAGCCTGAAGAAGTTACAACAAATTCTCTTGAAAGAATTAAAGAAGAACTAGCGGATGTGCTAATATATTCAATGATGTTAGCTGATAATTTACAACTGGATATAGAACAGATTATTGAAGAAAAATTAGAAAAAAATAAAGCGAAATATCCTGTTAAATTAAGTAAGGGGAATAATAAAAAATATACTGAATTATAGTGTTGAGTAACTGATATGAGTAAAATATTGAAACCAGTAATTGAAGAAGTAAAATATGAAAGTGGTTCATTAGACACTTTACAGGAAACTTTAAAAATCAGTTTTCGTGATGAAAACAAGATGCTATTGTTTGAGTATCCGACTATATATATTGTAAATGATAAAAATTCTGATGGATATAGTGTTTATGTAGGTGAAACAACAGATATTGTACGTCGTACAAATCAACATTTAGGTGAAATTAGAGAAGATTGGACTAAATTTTCAAAATCAAATACTACTAAAATGTTTGTTATAGGTCATCATCACTTTAATAAGTCTTTGACACTAGATATTGAGAATAGACTAATGTTGTATTTATTAAGTGTTGATAATGTTTCAAATGTTCAAAACAGACGAGGGAATCCTCAAAATAAATATTATACTTCTGATGAGCTTGATGAGATTTTTACCAAAATTTGGAGTTCGTTAAATAAGAAAAATAAGTATTTATTTCCAGCAGAAAGTATTGTTAGAAATTCTGCAATTTTTAAATCTTCCCCATTTCATAAATTAACCAATGAGCAATTAAAAGCGAAAAATGAAATCATTTTTAAAATTACATCAGCGCTTAGTAAGAACGAGTTTGGAACTTTAATCTTGGTTAAAGGAGAAGCTGGTGCTGGTAAAACTGTTTTGATGAGTTCTTTAATCGATGATCTATTAAATTCTGATGACACGGATTTCCTAAGAGAAAATAATGCAATTAATTTGGTTGTTAATCATGATGATCAATTGAGTGTCTATAAAGAAATAGAGAAAAAGCTTGAATGGAAGAGTGGTTCAACTCTTGATGTTGCTATGAAACCAACTCAGTTTTTAAACGCACTAAAAAAGCAAGATGCTAATGCTGGTATAGTTGTTATTGACGAAGGACACTTACTTTTGACTGCAAAAAATCAAGCTTATCAAGGCGGTAATCATTTAAAGGATATAATATCAAAATCGAAAGTAGTAGTTTTAGTGTACGATGATAATCAAATAATGAGTAAATCTCAAATATGGGTAGATGATTCATTTTTGACTTTACAGCATCAAGCGAGGCTGTCTGGCAATTTAATTGAATTAAATAATCAAATGCGTATAAAAGCTAGTGAATCAACAATTAGTTGGATTAGAAATATTATTGATAAAAGAGAAATTACCAAATTAAAAGAAGATAATAACTATGATATCCAGATATTTAATTCTCCCAAGGAATTTCAGGATGCTATTAAATTAAAAGATGAGAATCGTCATTTAGGGATTTCTAGGTTAATAGCAACTTATGATTGGGAATATAGTAGTCAATCTAAACCTGAATCTAAAGATTATTGGTGTGTGGAAATAGATGACTGGTCTTGTCCTTGGAATAGAGAATTGAGTAGGGATAGGAAAAACTCTAAACTTTCTTGGATTGAACAACCACAAACTATTGGTGAAGTAGGATCCACTTTTACTGTGCAAGGTTTTGATTTGAATTATGCTGGAGTCATTATTGGTCCATCGGTTAAATATAGAGATGGTAAAATTAAGTTTGATATCTCTGCTAGTAAAAATAAAGGAGCAGTTCAAAATAGGAAACTCGAAAATGGTGAAATGAAAAATTTTGGTGAAGATCTTTTAAAAAATGAATTAAATGTTTTACTTACAAGAGGAGTAAATGGACTCTATATCTATGCAGTAGATGAAGAACTTCAAGCGGCTTTAAAAAAGGCAATTTTATAAGATTATAAGATAGGAATAGATATTTATAAATCCAAATATGGTATAATCTCAAATATGAATAATAACAACCAACGTGCCCTTTGCCAACAACTCTGGGCTAGAAACAAATACCTTGTCTTGAGCCATTCTAGCAATATTTACAATGAGATTCGCCAATACTTGAAGAATGAAGAGGTGGAGGTGAGTCATGTTCAGGAACTGATCGACCGTGCCTGTCAAATCCCTGAGCATAGAGGTCAAGTCTGCAATACTTTTCAGCATATTTGGGGCTATTTTAAAAAGAAAGCGACAGATGCTGAGCGCAAGGACTATATGCTCTTGCTGGATCGCTACCGCTTTGGTCAGGCTTCCAAGGAAGACTTGATTGCTAAGACTCGAGAGTTGCTTTATCACTATCCGAATACCTACTTGCAACATTCGACTTTACTGAAAGGAGACCCCCATGAGACTTTGGCATGAGGCTTTGATTTCACAACTTCCCCGGCCTCAACTTTTGGGGCAACATCGAGAGTGTTGCGCCCTGCGTGGCAATGGTTGGGGCAGAAAGCATGCGACGGTGGACTATGTCTTTACCCACTCGCCCTATCGTCTCTATGCCTATCATCGCTTGATCATGGAGGAGATGGCTAACCGTGGCTACAATGTCAGTTCAGAGTGGTTGGACAAGAACTACCGAGGTAAGACCTGCCCTCCTTATCAATACTTAGCAGAGGAAAAGCTGAAAAGTCCTATCTATAGTGAGCACGATGCTGCCTACTATAAGGAGTGTCTGGCAAATCTTCGAGAGAAGGGGATAGAGCTGGAATAATAGTAAGGATTGCCTTCAATTTATAACTCTTCTCGTAATTTTTTCGAATAATAAAGATGAGACCTTTAGAGTTTTTCTAAGGTCTTCTTTTTATGAGTGTCCAGATTTACTTTTAATAACTTTTGAGTTATAATTTAATTATAAAGAGGTTGCTTGGTGCATACGATTTACTTCTATAAGGACAAAAATGGAAACGAGCCAGTTTTGGATTATATGAGAGAATTGGCTAGTCAGAAAAGTAAGGATAGTCGCATCCAACTCAATAAACTAAATGACTATATCGAGTTGCTTAGTCAGCATGGAACGAGAGCTGGTGAACCCTATATCAAACATTTGGAAGATGAGATTTGGGAACTAAGACCTCTAAGAGATCGAATTTTATTTGTAGCGTGGCTTGATGGGAGTTTTGTCCTTTTACATCATTTTGTTAAAAAGACTCAGAAAACTCCTAGGAGAGAGATTGAAAAAGCCAAGCGTGAACTGAAAGACTTAAAAGAAAGAGGGGGAAGTGATGAAGAATAGTGCTATTGGAAGTAATTGGAAGGATGTCCGATCTGAACTCTTTACCAAGGAGGAAATTCTTGAAAGTTATATGCGAGTGGCTATTATGAGTGAGCTGATTGAGGCTAGGCATGAGCAAGGAATCAGTCAGAAAAAGCTAGAAGAACTTAGTGGAGTAAGCCAGCCTGTCATAGCTAGGATGGAAACAGGAAAGACAAGTCCTCAGTTGGACACAGTCTTAAAAGTCCTAGCCAGTTTAGGAAAGACACTAGCAGTCGTCCCACTTGAACAGAGAAAGAGTTGATAGGGATGAAATTACTTGGTTGGCTAAAATCATCCACTGGATAATTTTACCTCCCGTCCGCACTTTTCAGGGAAATATCAGAATTACAAAAGAAAACTAACCTATAGTCTTTTCTAATAGCAAGTCATAGTCACTTATAAGAATTACTAATAACACGTCTGACCAGTCTAACTAAAATACAGCGATAAAACAAGCTACAAAAAGGATTTGAGGCATTTACCTCAGGTCTTTTTCTTTTGTCTCAAACAGAGATATAGTTTCAAACTATATCAAAGCCTAATTTTTTACAATTATACAGACGCATTCTTTTCTGTTAAGATAGTTTCAACAACAAATTTTGGAGGACACATCATGTCAACTACAATCATCGGTTTCCCTCGTTTGGGCGAATTCCGCGAATTAAAATTTACAACTGAAAAATACTTTAGAAAAGAAATCTCAGAAGAAGAACTTTTGGCAGCGGCAAAAGACTTGCGTGCTAAACACTGGAACATCGTCAAAGAAAAAGGTATCACTGAAATTCCATCAAATGACTTTTCTCACTATGACAACTTCCTAGATGCAGCTTTCCTTTTCAACGTGGTACCTGCTTCAGTTCAAAACTTGGACTTGTCTGACCTTGAGCGCTACTTCGCTTTGGGTCGTGGTTACCAAGGAGAAAAAGGGGACGTTCGCGCCCTTCCGATGAAGAAATGGTTTAACACTAACTACCACTACATCGTTCCTAAATTTGAAAAAGACACTCAAGTAAAATTGGCTGGTCACAAAATCTTCGATGAGTTCCAAGAAGCCAAAGAACTTGGATTGAACACTCGCCCAGTTCTTGTAGGTCCATTTACTTTCCTTCAATTGTCAGACTTTGAAGAAGGCGTGAAAGCAGAAGATTTCGTAGATAGTTTAGTGGCTGCTTACCAAGATGTTTTTGCTAAATTGGCTGAACTTGGTGCAACTCGTATCCAACTCGATGAAGCGGCTCTTGTAAAAGACTTGACAGCCGAAGAAAAAGCTCTCTTCTTGAATCTTTACAACAAACTTTTGGCTGACAAAAAAGGTCTTGAAGTCTTGCTTCAAACTTACTTCGGTGATGTTCGTGACGTCTACGCTGACCTTGTGAAATTGCCAGTAGATGCCATCGGTTTGGACTTCGTTGAAGGTAAGAAAACTCTTGAACTCGTTAAAGGTGGTTTCCCAGCTGACAAGACTCTTTATGCAGGTATTGTCAATGGTAAAAACATCTGGCGTAACAACTACGAAAAGAGCTTGGCTGTTCTTGAACAAATTCCAGCTGAAAACATTGTCTTGACAAGCTCATGCTCACTTCTTCATGTGCCATTTACAACTGCTAATGAAGAATTTGAACCAGCAATCTTGAACCACTTTGCCTTTGCAGTTGAAAAACTGGATGAGATTCGTGATTTGGATGCTATCCGCAAAGGTCAAGGTGAAGAAGCACTTGCAGCTAACAAAGAACTCTTTGCGACTGAGCGTGTTGGTGAAAATGCGGAACTTCGTGCGCGTATCGCTGGTTTGACAGACGCAGACTACACTCGTTTACCAGCCTTTGCAGAACGTGAAGCTATCCAAGAAGAAGCTTTCAAACTTCCAGCTCTTCCAACAACAACTATCGGTTCATTCCCTCAAACTAAAGAAGTTCGTGCTAAACGTTTGGCTTACCGTAAAGGTGAATTGTCTCAAGAAGAGTACGATGCTTTCCTTGCTGAAACGATCGACGAATGGATCAAATGGCAAGAAGATATCGACTTTGATGTCCTTGTTCACGGTGAATTTGAGCGTAACGACATGGTTGAGTACTTCGGTCAAAACTTGTCAGGTTACCTCTTCTCTAAAAATGGTTGGGTACAATCATACGGTATGCGTGGGGTGAAACCACCAATCATCTGGGGTGATGTAACTCGTCTTAACCCTATCACTGTTAAATGGTCTAGCTATGCACAAAGCCGTACAAACAAACCTGTTAAAGGGATGTTGACTGGACCAGTAACTATTCTCAACTGGTCATTCCCACGTGAAGACATCTCTATCAAGGATTCTACTCTTCAAATCGCCCTTGCAATCAAGGATGAAGTGCTTGACCTTGAAGCTGCTGGTGTGAAAATCATCCAAATCGATGAGGCTGCTCTTCGTGAAAAATTGCCACTCCGTCGTAGCGACTGGTACGAAGACTACCTTGACTGGGCAATTCCTGCCTTCCGCTTGGTACACTCAACAGTAGCGCCAGATACTCAAATCCACACTCACATGTGTTACTCAGAATTTACAGATATCATCCCAGCTATCGACAACATGGATGCAGACGTTATCTCATTTGAGGCTAGCCGTTCAAACCTTGAAATCTTGGACGAACTCAAAGCGAAAAACTTCCAAACAGAAGTGGGACCTGGGGTTTACGATATCCACTCACCTCGTGTGCCAAATGAAGGCGAAATCGACCACACAATCGAAGCCATCCTTGCTAAAGTGCCAAGCAAGAAAGTTTGGATCAACCCTGACTGTGGTTTGAAAACACGTGGTATTCCAGAAACAAAAGAAAGCTTGATTCGCCTTGTTGAAGCAGCTAAAGCTGCGCGTGAGAAATTGTAAGATAGGATTTCCCAAGAAGCGCTGTTTGGCAATCTGCCTGTTTCACTTGGGTTCTAAGAGTCCAGCTAAGGAAAAAAATCAACTAGAAAAGGATAAGGACTATGTCACGCCAAACACCGTCACTCTCATTTGAAGTGTTTCCTCCAAACCCAGCAGTAGGCAACGATAAGATTATTGCAGCTCTTCAAAATATGCAGGAGTTGGCCCCTCACTTTATCAGTGTAACTGCCAGCAATAATAAATTTAATATCAAGGAAACAACTGTTCGTTTGGCTGACTTTATCCAAAATGACTTGGCGATTCCGACTATTGCTCACTTGCCAGCCATCTATTTGACCAAGGACAAGGTGGCTGAAACCATTGCTGACTTGGATCAGGTTGGGGTGCAGAAAATTTTGGCTCTTCGTGGGGATATTATTCCAGATGTGGAGCCACAAAAGGATTTCCGATATGCAACGGACTTGATCAAGTTCATCAAGGAACAAGCCCCTCACTTTGATATTGTCGGAGCTTGCTACCCAGAAGGGCATCCAGATTCACCAAATCAGATTTCAGATATCCAAAATCTCAAGAAGAAAGTAGATGCAGGCTGTTCGAGTCTTGTAACTCAGCTTTTCTTTGACAATGAGCGCTTCTATGATTTCCAAGACAAGTGCATCTTGGCTGGGATTGATGTTCCTATTCATGCAGGGATTATGCCAATTCTAAATCGAAATCAAGCTCTCCGCCTCTTGAAGACTTGTGAGAATATCCATCTTCCACGCAAATTTAAAGCCATCTTAGACAAGTATGAGCATGACCCTGAGTCGCTCAGAGCAGCAGGACTTGCCTATGCAGTGGACCAAATCGTGGACTTGGTAACTCAGGATGTTGCCGGTGTGCATCTCTACACTATGAACAATGCGGATACAGCAAAATACATCCACCAAGCAACTCATGCTTTGTTTAATCACCAGTCTCTAGGATAATAAAAAGCAAACCATTCTTCTCAGTTGAGGGGAATGGTTCCTTTTTAATGGTAAAGGCCGCACTTTTTAAGAAAAATATGATAAAATAGACTCTGTACGTACTTGATACAAAGATGAGGGTATTAAAAAAATAATGCATTTAAACTGAGAGTCTTAGATGTTTTAGCATCAAGACTTTCTGATGACTAACGGTAGGAAAGAGCGACACGAACGAGTCAAATCGATGTTATTTGACGAGAGAGTTAGTAAAGCATTTAGCTAATCGCCTGATAGCGATTAACGTGAAAGGATTAGATGCTTTAGCATCAAACCTTTCTAATGATTTGTATCTTGAGAATTGAACACGCCTACAACTCTATGGAAAAAGATAAATCTGCCTAGGAGCAGTTGCTCCGTCGTTCGATTTCCTATTTTCCTTTGAGTTGCTTGACGGCTTAGTATCTTGATTTTTGTAGGCAAGGCGTATAATTTCATCAATCCAAAGGGGATTAAAATGACAAAACAAGTGTTTCAAACGACTTTTGCGGGTCGTGAGTTAATTGTAGAGACTGGTCAGGTTGCTAAGCAAGCAAATGGCTCTGTTGTCGTGCGTTACGGTGAGTCAACTGTCTTGACTGCTGCCGTTATGTCTAAGAAAATGGCAACTGGGGATTTCTTCCCCCTTCAAGTCAACTATGAAGAAAAAATGTATGCGGCTGGGAAGTTTCCTGGTGGCTTTATGAAACGTGAAGGACGTCCTTCAACAGATGCGACATTGACAGCGCGTTTGATTGACCGTCCAATCCGACCAATGTTTGCGGAAGGTTTCCGTAATGAAGTACAAGTCATCAACACCGTGCTTTCTTATGATGAAAATGCATCTGCACCAATGGCAGCTATGTTTGGTTCATCCTTGGCATTGTCTATCTCAGATATTCCATTTGACGGACCAATCGCTGGGGTACAGGTTGGCTATGTAGATGGTCAAATCATTATCAACCCTACGCAAGAACAAGCAGAGCAATCTCTCCTTGAATTGACAGTAGCTGGTACCAAACACGCCATCAACATGGTAGAGTCTGGTGCCAAAGAATTGTCAGAAGAAATCATGTTGGAAGCGCTCCTTAAAGGGCACGAAGCGGTCAAAGAATTGATTGCCTTCCAAGAAGAAATCGTTGCTGCTGTCGGTAAGGAAAAAGCAGAAGTGGAATTGCTTCATGTGGATGCTGAATTGCAGGCAGAAATCATCTCAGCCTACAACAGCGACCTCCAAAAAGCGGTTCAAGTAGAAGAAAAATTGGCTCGTGAAGCTGCAACTCAAGCAGTGAAAGATCAAGTGACTGCCGTTTACGAAGAAAAATATGCGGACCATGAAGAATTTGACCGTATCATGCGTGATGTGGCTGAAATCTTGGAACAGATGGAACACGCTGAAGTACGCCGTTTGATTACAGAAGACAAGGTACGTCCTGATGGTCGTAAAGTCGATGAAATTCGTCCTTTGGATGCGGTTGTTGACTTCCTTCCTCGTGTGCACGGCTCTGGTCTCTTTACTCGTGGCCAAACTCAGGCTCTTTCAGTCTTGACCTTGGCTCCGATGGGAGAAACTCAAATCATTGATGGTTTGGATCCAGAGTACAAGAAACGCTTTATGCACCACTATAACTTCCCTCAATATTCTGTAGGGGAAACTGGTCGTTACGGTGCGCCAGGTCGTCGTGAAATCGGTCACGGTGCTCTGGGTGAGCGTGCTCTTGCTCAAGTCTTGCCAAGTTTGGAAGAATTCCCATATGCTATCCGCTTGGTAGCAGAAGTCTTGGAATCAAATGGTTCTTCATCTCAAGCTTCTATCTGTGCGGGAACGCTTGCCCTTATGGCTGGTGGTGTGCCAATCAAGTCGCCAGTAGCAGGGATTGCCATGGGTCTCATCTCAGATGGAAACAACTATACAGTCTTGACAGATATCCAAGGTTTGGAAGACCACTTTGGAGATATGGACTTTAAGGTTGCAGGTACTCGTGACGGGATTACAGCCCTTCAAATGGATATCAAGATTCAAGGGATTACTGCAGAAATCTTGACAGAGGCTCTTGCCCAAGCCAAGAAAGCTCGTTTTGAAATCCTTGATGTGATTGAAGCAACCATTCCAGAAGTTCGTCCAGAATTGGCTCCAACTGCTCCGAAAATCGATACCATCAAGATTGATGTGGACAAGATCAAGATTGTCATCGGTAAGGGTGGAGAAACCATCGACAAGATTATCGCTGAAACAGGCGTTAAAATTGATATCGATGAAGAAGGAAATGTGTCTATCTACTCTAGTGACCAAGATGCCATTAACCGTGCCAAAGAAATTATTGCTGGTTTGGTTCGTGAAGCTAAGGTGGACGAAGTCTACCATGCTAAGGTTGTTCGTATTGAGAAATTTGGTGCCTTTGTCAACCTCTTTGACAAGACAGACGCCCTCGTTCACATTTCGGAAATGGCTTGGACGCGTACCAATAATGTCGAAGACTTGGTAGCAATCGGGGATGAAGTTGATGTTAAGGTTATCAAGATTGATGAAAAAGGACGTGTGGATGCTTCTATGAAAGCTCTTCTTCCTCGTCCTCCAAAACCTGAACGTGATGAAAAAGGCGAAAAGTCTGAGCGACCTCACCGCCCACGTCATCACAAGGGCCACAAACCTAAGAAAGAATTTACAGAAACACCAAAAGATTCAGAATAAGAAAAGGAGAAATGTATGGGATGGTGGCGCGAAACCATTGATATCGTAAAAGAAAATGATCCAGCGGCCCGCACCACTTTGGAGGTTTTGCTGACTTATCCAGGTGTCAAGGCCTTGGCGGCCCACCGTCTTTCGCATTTTTTCTGGAAGCATGGCTTCAAACTACTGGCTCGTATGCACAGTCAGTTTTGGCGCTTCTGGACTCAGATTGAGATTCATCCGGGTGCTCAGATTGATTCAGGTGTCTTTATCGACCACGGTTCTGGTCTGGTGATTGGGGAAACAGCGATTGTTGAAAAAGGCGTTATGCTTTACCACGGAGTAACTCTTGGTGGAACTGGTAAGGATGTTGGCAAACGCCATCCGACCGTTCGTCAGGGTGCCCTTATATCAGCCCATGCCCAAGTCATTGGTCCTGTAGAAATTGGTGCAAATGCCAAGGTCGGTGCTGCAGCAGTTGTCGTAGCAGATGTACCTAGTGATGTGACGGTTGTCGGTATTCCGGCCAAGATTGTCCGAGTTCATGGACAGAAGGATGAACCGACTATCCACGAAGTTGAAGAAAAACGAGAGTACTACGTCAATAAACTCGAGCAGGCTAAAGAAGCCAGTCACAGATCGTCTGGGTTGTAGAGGATGGCTATATGATTCAAGCAAGAAACAAGTTAAGCCAAGAGGAGCTATCTGAGGCGAAAAAACTAATTAACTGTTGCCAAAACTATGACGGTACCTATCGTGATCCTTATCTATCTAACATGCTTAATTTTGACCCAAACATGCCCGCCTTTTTCCTTTATTATGAAAAAGGCGAACTTGTTGGTTTATTAACTGTCTATGCAGATGACCAAGATGTGGAAGTGACGATACTGGTTCATCCAGATCATCGCCGTCAGGGAATTGCGCGTGCATTGTTTACTAGTTTTGAGAGAGAAACAGCTTCTTTTCCGATTCATTCAGTCACTTTTCAGACAGAGCGTGTTTTTCTAGACCGCCATCCTGATTTTGTTAGCAACTGGGGATTGGTCGAGGATGAAGAGACAGAAACTTGGTTAGGTAAGGATAGAAAACCTTATCCGTTAGCAAATGTTTCCAATCTTGAAGTTTTGTTAGCAGATAGTTCGTATCAGGATCAAATTAGTCAATTAAAATTTCAGGCATTCTCAGAGGAACATGAATCTAGAGAAGTTGTGGATAGATATGTTGCTGAAGCTCTGAAAGATCCAGAAAGCCGCCTGTATATTTTATTAAAAGACGGTCAGGTTATTGGAACTTGCACGGTTGATTTATCGAGCGATACGAATTACTTCTACGGTTTAGCAATATCAGAACCTGAACGTGGGAAAGGCTATGGGAGCTACTTAGCAAAATTCCTTGTCAACCAACTAATTGAGCAAAATGATAAGAAATTTCAGATTGCAGTAGAAGATAGCAATGTAGGTGCCAAACGTTTGTATGAAAAAATTGGCTTTGTCAAACAGACTCAGGTGGTTTATCTGAATGAGAAAGGAGCAAGGGATTCCGAAGTGTAGAGACATTCGGACTGAAATTCAATTGAACTCTCAGTGATGAAATTAACTGTTCTTGGATTTTGGCTTTCCTGACTATTATTTTATGATTAAAATCTATGACACTATGTATCGTGATTTGCGAGAATTTGTCCCGATTGAGGACGGCAAAGTAAAGATGTATGTTTGTGGGCCAACGGTGTACAACTATATCCACGTGGGAAATGCTCGTTCAACGGTGGCTTTTGATACCATTCGTCGCTATTTTGAGTATCGTGGTTATGAGGTTGCCTATATTTCCAATTTTACAGATGTGGATGATAAGATTATCAATCGCGCCAAGGAAGAAGGTATCACGCCTCAGGAGGTTGCGGACAAGTACATCGCTGCCTTTCGTGAGGATGTGACGGCCTTGGGCGTCAAACCTGCGACCCGCCATCCGCGTGTGGTGGAGTTTATGGCTGACATCATCCGCTTTGTGGAAGATTTGATTGAAAAAGGCTTTGCCTACGAGAGTCAAGGAGATGTCTATTTCCGTGTGGAAAAATCCCACAACTATGCTAAATTAGCAAATAAAACCTTGGAAGATTTGGAGCTAGGTGCTTCAGGTCGAACCGATGAAGAAACGGCTCGTAAGGAAAATCCTGTAGACTTTGCCCTCTGGAAATCTGCCAAATCAGGCGAGATTTCTTGGGACAGTCCTTGGGGACCTGGTCGCCCGGGCTGGCACATCGAGTGTTCAGTCATGTCGACAGAGATTTTGGGCGACACCATTGATATTCACGGTGGTGGAGCTGACCTAGAGTTTCCTCACCATACCAATGAAATTGCCCAGTCAGAAGCCAAAACAGGCAAGACCTTTGCCAACTACTGGATGCACAATGGCTTTGTCAATATCGATAATGTCAAGATGTCCAAGTCCTTGGGTAACTTTATCACAGTGCACGATGCCCTTAAAAACCTCGATGGGCAAGTGCTTCGTTTCTTCTTTGCGACTCAACACTACCGCAAGCCTATCAACTTTACGGAAAAGGCAGTGCGGGATGCGGAGACCAATCTCAAGTATATGAAGAACACTTATGAGCAACCATTTACTGGAACTGTAGATGCTCAAGAGTTACAAGCCTTTAAAGATAAGTTTGTAGCAGCTATGGATGAAGATTTTAACGCTGCCAACGGTATCACAGTTGTTTTTGAAATGGCCAAGTGGATTAATTCTGGCAACTATGATGAAAGTGTTAAGGAAGCTCTTGCGGCTATGTTAGAGGTCTTTGGAATTGTCTTTATTGAGGAAGTTTTGGATGCAGAGATTGAAGACTTGATCCAAAAGCGCCAAGAAGCGCGTGCTAATCGTGACTTTGCGACAGCGGACCAGATCCGTGACCAATTAGCTGCTCAAGGGATTAAGCTCCTTGACACCAAAGATGGAGTGAGGTGGACACGTGATTGATGTCAATCTCATTAATGGGATTGCGTTAGCTTTTGAGGGGGACGCGGTGTATTCTATGTATATTCGTCGTCACCTCATTTTAAAAGGTATGACCAAACCCAATAAACTCCATCAAGAAGCGACCAAGTATGTCTCAGCCAAAGCTCAGGCTCGCCTGATTTCCCTTATGTTAGAGGAGCAAGTCCTGACGGAAAAAGAAGAAGAAATCTACAAACGTGGTCGCAATACCAATAGTCACACAAAGGCTAAAAATGCCGATGTGGTGACCTACCGTATGTCCACAGGTTTTGAAGCAGTCATGGGTTATCTCCATATGACTGAAAATCTGGAACGTCTTGAGAGCTTGATTTCGTGGTGCATCCAAAAAGTGGAGGGCTAGGACATGATGGCAAAAGAATTACAAGAATGGTTTCCTGAAGCTCAGATTTCAGACCAACCAGTAGAGAAAGAGGGTTATCTCACTCTTCCTTTAGCTTCTCAACAGTGGATTTTGCTGGAGGAAGCTGGGCTCAGCGAGCGTGAAAAGCAGTTGATTTCACTTTTGACCCAGCAGGAGCAGGCTCGTTCGCTCAATCCTTGGTATTCTTTTTTGATTGAGGGGAAGGGACAGACACCACAAACTTTTAAAAAGATTCAGTTGGCCTATTGTCATCTTTCCTATTTTCAGCAGGAAAATCTAGCTTCTTGGCTGGATATGATGCGGACTCTATTTCCTAACTGTCAGACAGTGCTTCAGGTCGGAGCTCAGGATTATGTTTTCGTGCTTCAGCAAGATAAATACACCTCTGTACGAGCTATTTTAAGTGATACGATTGAAGCGGTAGAGTATGACTTTGGACTTCGTCTGTCTATCATGTTGGGCCAGGTTTGGTCTCAGACGAGAAATCAAGCCCTATCAGACTTAATCAAAGCTGAGCGCGAGTTGTTCAAGACTTGGTGGCGTCAGGGTCACCAAGGTGTTCATACTTTTTCTCAGCTCTATCTTTGGAGTATGGGAGAAAGACTTGTGGACTTGAAGGCAATCAAGGAATGCTTGCACCAGATGATCTTGGATCAAGACCAGATTCAGGAAATCATTCTCTCCCTTTGGGAAAATAGTGCTGTCCTAACAAAAACAGCCCAGCAACTCTATCTGCACCGCAATTCTCTCCAATACAAGATTGATAAATGGGAAGAGTTGACAGGGCTTCAATTGAAGGAATTGACTGACCTGACCTTGTGCTATCAGTTGATTTTACCAGATATTCTCTAAAGTTTTGTGCAAGTTGCACAGAACTTTTTTATTTTTTTGGTCATCTTGCCATAGAAATGTAAAGCGTTTTCATCTATAATAAAACTATCAAAAGACAAAAGGAGTTCACCTCATGGTAGAATTGAATCTTAAAAACATTTACAAAAAATATCCAAACAGCGAACACTATTCAGTTGAAGACTTCAACTTGGACATCAAAGACAAAGAGTTTATCGTTTTCGTAGGTCCTTCAGGATGTGGTAAATCAACAACTCTTCGTATGATTGCTGGTCTTGAAGACATCACAGAAGGTACTGCATCTATCGATGGCGTGGTTGTCAACGACGTTGCTCCAAAAGACCGTGACATCGCCATGGTATTCCAAAACTATGCTCTTTACCCACACATGACTGTTTATGACAACATGGCTTTCGGTTTGAAATTGCGTAAATACAGCAAAGAAGACATCGACAAACGTGTGCAAGAAGCAGCAGCAATCCTTGGTTTGAAAGAATTCTTGGATCGTAAACCAGCTGACCTTTCAGGTGGTCAACGTCAACGTGTTGCCATGGGTCGTGCTATCGTCCGTGATGCAAAAGTATTCTTGATGGACGAACCTTTGTCAAACTTGGATGCCAAACTTCGTGTATCAATGCGTGCTGAAATCGCTAAAATCCACCGTCGTATCGGAGCTACAACTATCTACGTAACTCACGACCAAACGGAAGCGATGACACTTGCAGACCGTATCGTTATCATGTCAGCAACTAAGAACCCTGCTGGTACAGGTACTATCGGACGTGTAGAACAAATCGGTACTCCTCAAGAAGTATACAAAAACCCAGTTAACAAATTCGTAGCAGGATTCATCGGAAGCCCAGCTATGAACTTCATCAACGTGAAATTGGTTGGTAGCGAAATTGTTTCTGACGGTTTCCGTTTGAAAGTTCCAGAAGGAGCATTGAAAGTTCTTCGTGAAAAAGGCTACGAAGGTAAAGAATTGATCTTCGGTATCCGTCCAGAAGACGTGAATGCAGAACCTGCTTTCCTTGAAACATTCCCAGAATCAGTTGTCAAAGCTACTATCTCTGTATCAGAATTGCTTGGTTCAGAATCTCACCTTTACTGCCAAGTTGGTAAAGATGAATTTGTTGCCAAAGTTGACGCTCGTGACTACTTGCAAACAGGTGCAACAGTTGAACTTGGATTTGACTTGAACAAAGCACACTTCTTCGATGTAGAAACTGAAAAAACAGTTTACTAAGATAAATAAAACTCAAAACACTGCTAGAAATCTGGCAGTGTTTTTTGAGATTGCGTAGAAAAACTCCTGGGAAATTCGAGGAGAGTATGAGTGGTTATTTAAACTTGAATCCTTCGTAAATAAGCTCTGTTTTTGGATTTTGTTTCTTAATCTGTTTGGCAAGTGACTTCATCATAGAAAGAGGACCACACATATAGACGCTCGCATGTTCGGGTACTTCTTTTTGTTCAAAATTAAGATAGGCGTCTTTCCTACTGTCTACTAGATGGAGTTCAAAATTAGGATTTTTCTGAGCATAGTCATGGAGCAAATCTATATAAACTGCATTTTCCTCTCCACGGAAGCTATAGTAGAAGTGAACCCGTTTATCTAAAATAGGATGTTCACGGATGTAAGAGATGAAGGGGGTAATCCCAATACCTCCAGCAATCCAAACCTGATTTTCTCGTCCTTCTTCTATAATCATGTGCCCGTAAGCTCTGTCAACGGTTACTTTGCTACCGACTTGAAGATTGTCATAGATATTCTTGGTAGGGTCACCTGAATTTTTGACGGTAAAGTAAAGGGTTTGACCATGACCTCCTGAGATAGAAAAGGGATGCGGAGCACTTTCAAAGCCTTCTTGGAAAATCTTTAGGAAGGCAAATTGTCCTGATTGATAGTCGAAAGGTCTGCTGAGATGGATTTGAATTTCTCTAGTATCGTGATTTAATCGTTTGAGATTGGTAATTTTCCCTAGATAGGGGAAGCCAATCTTTTGATAAAGGAAGATGATATAAAAACCAGCCAGTAAACCTAAAAGGGCATAGTTACCAACAAGAAAACTTAGAAGATTAAATGTAAGGAGACGATTGCCCATCATCATGTAGACGTGAAAGAGTCCGAAAATGTAGGCTAGATAAACCAGACGGTGAATCCATCTCCAAGCTTCGTATTGGATGTATTTGCCTAAATAGGCGACAAGGATGATACTGACAAAATATAGATGGCAAGGTTGCCAAACTGAGCAGCTAAACGAGAGCCCCACAAACCGCCCATACTAAAGTTATGAAAGATTAGTAGGATGATGGAGAGAAAGGCTGTGAATTTGTGGACAGTGTAGAGCTTCTCCAAACCGTGAAACCAGCTTTCTAGTAGTGGGAGACGAGTGGCTAAGACAAAAGTTAGAGATAAGCTTGTTAAAGCTAGTCCTGGAATCATGAATTGGGGAGAAGTGTTCATCCAAGTCAAAATAGTCAAGACAAAACTAGCTATGATAAAGAGTATTCCTTTGAGTGATTTCATAGAAAATTCCATTTCATTAAGATTTGATTTGTTGTAAACGAATTTGTTACATTTTATCATAGAAAAAGTATGGTGTCAAATTGAGGTCTATAAATATCTACTCTCATCAAAAAACTCTCCAATTGAACTGGAGAGTGGCTGTTTATACTCAATGAAAATCAAAGAGCAAACTAGGAAGCTAGCCGCAGGCTGTACTGGAGTACGGCAAGGTGAAGCTGACGTGGTTTGAATTTGATTTTCGAAGAGTATTATTCTGCAGCTTGTTGCCAACGTTTTGCTAGCATATGAGACAGGCTAGAAATGGCTAGGTTAAAGCTGAAGTAGATGAGGGCAATCAGGATGTAAAGACTGAAGACCTGCTCTGGTTCGAAATAACGGCCCATGAGAATTTGGCTGGCTCCAAAGAGCTCTTGTAGGGCGATAACAGAGTAGAGAAGACTGGTATCCTTAATCACGGTTACAAACTGAGAAATGATGGCTGGCAGCATTTTACGAATAGCTTGTGGGAGAATGATGTGATAGAGGATTTGGGCTGAGGTAAATCCTTGCGACATTCCTGCTTCATACTGTCCCTTGTCCACTGCATTGAGACCGCCTCGGATGATCTCAGCTAGGGCAGCTGATGTAAAGAGAGTGAAGGCTGTAATACCTGCTGGTGTGGATTTCATTTTGAACACCAAAAAGATAGTGAAAATCCAGAGGAGGTTAGGAACGTTACGCACAAACTCGATATAAATGCTGGAGATAATGCGTAAGACAGGATTTTTCCCATTTCTCATGACGGCTAGCACCGTTCCGATAAGTGTAGAGAGGACGATGGCAATCAGAGAAATGTAGAGGGTCAAGCCAAATCCTTTAAAGATAAAGACTAGGTTATCTGGGGTCAAAACTTCTAAAATGGATTCCATAGTAACCTCCTAAAGTGAATAGGCTTTTTTGTTGGCTTGCTCCATCTTGCGACCAAACTGGGCAACAGGGAAGCATAGAGAAAAGTAGAGCAGGGCAGCACCTAGAAAGGCTGGGATATAGTTTCCGTTAAGAGCTGACCAGGACTTGGTCACAAACATCAAGTCCACTCCAGAAATGATAGCGACTGTCGAGGTATTCTTAATGAGGTTAACGATTTGGTTGGTCAAAGGAGGGAGAATGATACGAAAGGCCTGAGGCAAGATAATCAAGCGCATGGCACTGATATAGGTAAAACCTTGCGACAAGGCGGCCTCCATCTGACCGCTAGGAATAGACTGAATACCTGAGCGAATAACCTCAGCAATATAGGCGCCGTGATAGAGACCCACGCAGAGAACAGCTGTCCAATAAATCGGAATCATGATGATATGGTCACTGATAAGAGGTAGGCCATAAAAAACGATAACAAACTGCACCAAGAGGGGAGTGTTTTGGTAAAACTCGACAAAGATACGAGCAAAAATTCTCAATATTGGACGTTTGCTGGTTGACATGGCTCCAAAGAAGATGCCTAAGACCATGGCTAGGATAAAGGATCCGATTGCTAGGGCAAGAGTAAAGAGGAAACCATTGAAAAATTGTCCAAAATCCTGAAAATAGGCTGTCCAAGATGATAAATCTGTCATGGGGTGTCCTCCTTAATCTGCAGTATGGCTAGATGGTTTGAGCTTATAACGGTCATAAAGTTTTTGCAAACTGCCATCCTTGCTCCATTTAGTAACCAAGTTATCGAGATAGTCGTTGAGCTCGGTATTTGATTTCTTGGTAACGATACCGTAGTCAGATGGCTTGAAACTATCATCTAGTAGTTCTGTCCGCTTACTGATGTAGCCAGATAGGATAGAACGGTCAACGGAAAAGGCATCAATTCGATGAGCATGAAGGGAAGTAATCAATTCTGGGTAGGAACCAAGTTCGACGAATTTAAAGGTTAGACCTTTCTTTTTACCCAATTCAGTAATCAGGCGTTGGGTAATGGAACCTTGAGCAACTCCGATGGTTTTTCCGTTTAAGTCCTCAATGCTTTTGATTTTGGCAGACTTATTGACCAAAAAGCCAGAAGCATCTGTGTAGTAAGGGCTGGTGAAGTTATAGAGTTTTTTGCGTTCGTCTGTGATGGTAAAGGTCGCGATATCCATATCGACCTGTTCATTGTCTAGAAGGGGTCCGCGAGTTTGTGCTGTAACCGGCACATAGCGAATCTTGACCTTGAGTTCATCAGCTACCATCTTGGCCAGGTCAGTTTCGATACCAGAATAGGTCCCTTTCTTGGGATCCTTGTAACCGAAATTGGGAACGTCTTGTTTGACACCAACAACCAGCTCGCCTCTCTTTTGAATGTCTGCGACACTGGTATCAGCCTGGACTGGTTTTGCAGCAGCAAGGCTGAAAAGGCTAATCAATAATGCGGATAAAAAGAATTTCTTTTTCATAGGCGCCTCCTTATTTGACTTTGTCACTTTCGTGGTTGATGATTTTGCTGAGAAATTGTTGGGCACGAGGTTCCCTTGGATTGTCGAAAAAGTCATCAACATCTGTCGTATCTACCAAAACTTCTCCGTCAGCCATAAAGATGATGCGGTCAGCAACTTCACGGGCAAAGCCCATTTCATGGGTCACGACAATCATATTCATACCATCATGGGCCAATTTTTGCATAACTGCTAGAACATCGCCGATGGTTTCAGGGTCAAGAGCAGATGTTGGCTCATCAAAGAGGAGGAGTTCAGGATGCATAGCGAGTCCACGTGCGATGGCAATCCGTTGTTTTTGTCCACCAGAAAGCATGGCTGGATAAGAATCTTTCTTGTCCCACATATTTACAAATTCCAGATATTTTTGGGCTGTCTTTTCAGCTTCTTTTTTATCAATTCCTAAAACTTTTATGGGTGCTAGTGTTACGTTTTCTAACACTGTTTTATGCGGATAGAGGTTAAAATGCTGGAAAACCATACCGACTTCCTTACGAAGAGGCACCAAATCTTTCTGGCTGGCACCAGCAACTTGGTGACCATTTACTAAAAGACTTCCTTTGTCTACAGCCTCCAAACCATTGATGGTGCGGATAAGAGTGGACTTACCAGAACCAGATGGTCCGAGTAGGACAACGACTTGCCCTTTTTCAAAACGGAGATTGATGTCGCGGAGTGCGTGGTAGTCTCCGTAATATTTTTCGACGTGTTCAAATTCTACTAAAGCCATAAGGAATCTCCTTTGTGTTAGATTTTATAACATGATTCTACACCAAAAAATTTGTCTTGTCAAATCATATCTGAAAAAATTCACTAAAATTTTATAAAAAAGCAATCTGGATAGAGAAAAAGCCTAAATCATGTTATAATGAAGCGATAGAATTCTTAGAAAGAGTGGATGTCTTTTTGATAACACCTACTTATGAATGGCAGTTTGCCCCGCAGGTTGAAGATGCGGATTTTACAAAGATAGCCAAGAAGGCTGGACTGGGTCCTGAGGTGGCTCGGTTATTATTTGAAAGAGGGATTCAGGACGAAGAGAGTCTGAAGAAGTTTTTGGAACCTTCCTTGGAGGACTTGCACGACCCTTATTTACTCCATGATATGGACAAGGCAGTAGAACGGATTCGTCAGGCCATTGAAGAAGGGGAAAATATCCTCGTTTACGGTGATTATGATGCGGATGGTATGACTTCGGCTTCTATTGTTAAGGAAAGTTTGGAACAGCTTGGCGCCGAATGCCGTGTTTACTTACCTAATCGTTTTACTGATGGCTATGGACCTAATGCCAGTGTTTATAAATACTTTATCGAGCAAGAAGGAATTTCCTTGATTGTGACGGTGGATAATGGGGTTGCTGGTCACGAAGCCATTGAATTGGCCCAGTCTATGGGAGTGGATGTCATTGTGACTGACCACCATTCCATGCCTGAAACCCTGCCTGATGCCTATGCCATCGTTCACCCTGAACATCCAGATGCGGACTATCCTTTTAAATATTTGGCTGGTTGTGGAGTGGCCTTCAAGCTGGCTTGTGCCCTTTTAGAAGAAGTGCAAGTGGAACTACTGGATTTGGTTGCTATTGGTACCATTGCGGATATGGTGAGTTTGACAGATGAGAATCGTATCTTGGTTCAGTATGGTCTGGAAATGTTGGGACATACTCAGCGCATTGGTTTACAAGAAATGCTGGATATGGCTGGGATTGCCGCCAACGAAGTAACAGAAGAAACGGTTGGTTTCCAGATTGCCCCTCGTTTGAATGCCTTGGGCCGCTTGGATGATCCCAATCCTGCCATTGATTTGCTGACTGGATTTGACGACGAGGAAGCTCACGAGATTGCCCTTATGATTCATCAGAAAAACGAAGAGCGCAAGGAAATCGTCCAGTCTATCTATGAAGAAGCTAAGACCATGGTGGACCCTGAGAAGAAGGTCCAAGTCTTGGCCAAGGAAGGCTGGAATCCTGGGGTTCTAGGAATCGTCGCTGGTCGTTTGTTGGAAGAATTAGGGCAGACAGTCATCGTTCTCAATATAGAGAACGGTCGTGCCAAGGGCAGTGCTCGTAGTGTGGAAGCGGTCGATATTTTTGAGGCTCTGGATCCTCATCGAGACCTCTTCATCGCCTTTGGCGGTCATGCTGGCGCAGCTGGGATGACGCTGGAAGTGGAGAAACTTTCAGATTTATCTCAAGTCTTGGAAGATTATGTTCGTGAAAAAGGGGCAGATGCTGCTGGCAAGAACAAGTTAAATCTAGATGAAGAGCTGGATTTGGAGACACTTAGCTTGGAAACGGTCAAAAGTTTTGAACGTTTGGCACCTTTTGGCATGGACAATCAGAAACCTGTCTTTTATATAAAGGATTTTCAGGTCGAAAGTGCCCGTACTATGGGGGCAGGCAATGCTCATCTCAAGTTAAAAATTACCAAGGGTGAGGCTAGTTTTGAAGTGGTGGCCTTTGGACAAGGTAGATGGGCAACAGAATTTGCTCAAACCAAGAATCTAGAGCTGGCAGTCAAATTGTCTGTCAACCAATGGAATGGTCAAACTGCCTTGCAGTTGATGATGGTGGATGCGCGTGTCGAGGGTGTTCAACTTTTTAACATCCGTGGGAAGAATGCAGTCTTGCCAGAAGGAGTTCCAGTCTTGGATTTTGCTGGAGAACTGCCAAATCTGGCGGATAGTGAAGCTGTTATCTTAAAAACCGTTCCTGAGGATATTACTCTGTTGAAGACCATTTTTCAGGAACAGAATTTCTCTGCTGTCTATTTCAAAAATGATATTGACAAGGCCTACTATCTGACAGGGTATGGGACTAGAGAGCAGTTTGCCAAATTGTACAAGACAATCTATCAGTTTCCAGAGTTTGATATTCGCTACAAACTGAAAGATTTGGCTACTTATCTTAATATTCAACAAATCTTGCTAGTCAAGATGATTCAAGTATTTGAAGAGCTAGGCTTTGTGACGATCAAAGATGGGGTCATGACAGTGAATAAAGAGGCGCCAAAGCGGGAAATCGGAGAAAGTCAGATTTACCAAAATCTCAAACAAACTGTTAAAGATCAAGAAATGATGGCTCTTGGAACAGTTCAGGAAATCTATGATTTCTTAATGGAAAAAAGTGGCTCTTTGTCAACTGTAGTGGGTTGAAGAAAAGCTAAGATCTAGAAAGGACGAAATTCGTCCTTTCTTTTTTGATGTTGATAGCGATAAAAATCCTTTTTTTGAAGTTTTCAAAGTTCCGAAAACCAAATGCATTTCGTTTGATAAGTTTGATGAGATTATTAGTAGCTTCCAATTTGGCGTTGGAGTAGGGTAGTTGAAGGGCGTTGATAATCTTTTCTTTGTCCTTTAGGAAGGTTTTAAAGACAGTCTGAAAAA